>JAUHYX010000162.1 GCA_030426285.1 bacterium | reverse complement strand
TCTCCAAGCCCTGCACGCGCACTGTTGTGTCCTGAATTGCTTCTGCCAACTGCATCTCAGCCCCTAGCGATCCTGAAATTCCTTGCTCTAACATATTCATTGATGTTATCGTGATTGCCAATACCCAAGTGTCAACAGTGTTTGCAATCATGCGCAGTGATGCCTTCTTCTCTAAGTACTGGTTTACTATTGCATATCCCTCAGGAGACAGTCTTTCTTCGAGTGGAACCGAAGTCATGGCATATTTCATGATGAGGCCGAAATCTTCTAGCTTGTCCTTATCGTCCATCGACAACTCCATATACACGGAGTCTGATGTCTGTAGCTTCTCGAAAATGATATCGTCGAGTGGAATGTGCGATGAATCAAGTGCATGCATTGTTCCAAACACATACATTTCTTTTTGTGAACCATCTAAAGACACTCGCCATAATGCCTGTGCGTGTAACCACACCGTATTACTGCAGAACAGTGACAATACAACAATCCAGAGTACATTCTTCATAACTTTCATCTATTCTTTTGTTTGGTTAACTGCAGTAGTTCTTGGCGTTCATTTTCTTCAAAATGTTCAATTGCGTATCGCACAGACGTCCTGCTCATTGAAAATCCTTTCGCAACTAGGTAATTACGAAGTCGTTTCGGATCTGTTGCGCCAGCCTCGCGAAGCAACCAACCCGATGCTTTGTGGATGAGATCTTCAGGTGCGTCGGCCAAATTGTTAGCCAATTGATATGCTTCATCGAGATACTCACCCTTCCTCGCAAACTTGACGAGTACAACCACACTGGCTCGGCGCAGCCACATAGGTTTCATATTGTTCCAGCGCTGCAAGTACTGAAGAGCTGAAGGCTCGGCGCGCAATTTGTAATACAGTGTCCCACCGCAAAATTCGTCGACCAACGCCCATGTATTAACCCCACCAACCAACCACTCTTCGGCACATGCAAACACTTCGATACCCAAGATCCGCTTGCATCGCGACAAGAGGATGAGTCCAAAAAGCCGAATTTCATGGTATTCAGACTGCAGAAGCTGATCACACGCGGCAAGAACGATATCTGCAGACTGTTCTGCGGGTTTAGGGCATATCTCTTTTGCTAACCGTCGCAATTGTGGAATTTTTATCCCTAGAGCTTGAATCTCGTGCTTGAAAAAGCGCTCCATACTCTTGGCAATTTCGGGACTTCCCAATGCAAGCAATCTGTTTTCCGCCGCTTCAACAATTTGATCTACGCGCAGTGTGGTCATACACTATATTCTCGTAAATACCCTTAGATTTGTGTCATGTTCGAAAGATACCGAAAATTGATAGACGATTGGCACGCGTTTTCTGAGTGTGTTCAAACGCCTCTACCAAAAACCGTGCGCATCAACACGCTGAGAACAGATCGCGAAGCAGCCATTGATTTGTTGCGTGATGAGGGCATGAGTGTTGCGAAATCTGCATGTATTGACTCTGCCATCGAGATTCATGGAAAAGAGAATATTGGACAGTTGTGGCTGTATCACGCCGGACTGATTCACCTTCAAGAAATGGTGTCGATGCTGCCAGTCAGTGCCTTGCCGCTAAAGCCGCATGATCGTGTGTTAGATATGTGCGCGGCACCGGGCAACAAGTCTGCTCAAGCGGCTGAAGCTTTGGCCAACACAGGTACAGTTTGGGCAAATGATGTAAGTCCTGGTAGGATTCATGCATTAAAGGGGGTTTTTGATCACCGAGGGGTAGTCAATGCAGCGGTCATGACGCAGAATGCTATGACCCTTTCAGCCAACATGCAATTCGACCATGTGATAGCTGATGTTCCATGCACTTGTGAAGGCACCATTCGAAAAAATCCCGAACTAGCTTTAGCGCCTCCTACGTTGGATGAATACGATAGATTTAATCGTATTCAGTGCACAATTCTGCATCGGGCAATCGACCTGGTGAAGCCTGGTGGATATGTGGTGTACTCAACCTGCACATTTGCGCCAGAAGAGAATGAATGTGTAGTGTCCGAGATACTTAGTACAAGAGACGATGTGCACATTGTTCCCATTGAGCTACCAACTGTTGCATTGAGTCCGGGATGTTTGGAGTGGGACAATAAGACGCTACATGAAGGCGTGCAACACTGTCGCCGTTTATGGCCTCACCATAACAACAGCGGTGGTTTCTTTGTGGCTTTGCTGCAGCGCATGGGAGGGGATTCCCGAGAAGAGTCGAACTTCACATTACACACAACCTCGCCGCACATTCAAGATTATGTGTACAATTCTCTGCACAACCGTTTTGGTGTACCTGAACAGGTACTCAATGAACATTTCTTCTATGCTGTTGGTGCTAAGAAAATTGGAGTTTCCAACAGGGAGGTCCGTTTTCCTAGCGGTGAAATTGTTTCGCGTGGCATGACAGTTTGCAAGACTGGCAGAACAGCAATGAAGCCTTCAACCCAAGTAGCGATGCACTTTGGAAAACACATGCAGAAAAACTGTGTAGACATGCATTTCGACCAAGTGAATGCATTTGTGCGAAGAGTAAGCTTCAGTGTTTCGCGCGAACAAATCTCAAGGGTAGAAAGCGATGGCTTGGTTGCGTGTACATACAAAGGCTTTGTTATTGGGATGGCGATGCTGAAAGACGGAAAGTGCCAAAGCCTGTTTTCTAAAGCGTGGGCTGCAAGCAATACCAAGTAGTTTGTTCAGGTACAGGTCACTTTCAAGAAATTTTCTAGCATGAGGTGTCCGTACTCTGTGAGAATTGCTTCTGGGTGAAATTGGATTCCTACCCAAGGCAATGATACATGCTCAATGGCCATTATTTCATTGTCATCTACAGATGTTGCGACGACCCTCCACTCTTCTGCTGCAAGAGAATTGGCGTCAACGCTGAGGCTGTGGTATCTACACACACTTATTCGCTGCGGCACGTCCTTGAACAGACCCGAGCCATTGTGCTGCAACTCTGATACCTTCCCATGTCGAATCACACGAGCCTGCCCAACGGAAGCACCTGTGAGTGTTGCCAACAACTGGTGACCCAGGCAAACTCCCAACACCGGCAAATGTTCATTCATTCGCAAGAACTTTCCCACCGCAGAAATGTCTTCTGGTCTTCCCGGTCCTGGTGAAACAACAATGTGTGAATACCCATGAACATCAGAAAGTGTGTCTAGTACGTCGTTCCTCACAACGTCAACGTCCGCACCGAGCACTTGCAAATAGTGTACAAGATTCCACGTGAATGAATCGAAATTGTCTATCAAGAGTACCATTCTACGGCCTCTATGCTAGAACTTTCCAAATCGACATCAGAGACTCCAGCAACAGCATTGCCAACGACAATTCGCTTTGCGAGAAACAACTCTTGGATCGAAATACTTTTTTCAACTACCCTGGCATTGAACAAACCATGTTCCAGCATTTCGCCTCGTTGGATCCCGTCTAAACATCCGTCAGAAAGTGGAGGCGTATACCAACAAGCATCTCCCGGCAGTTGAATTGCGATATTGCAACAAGTTGTTTCAACGATGTGACCGCGTTCGTTTTGATACACCATATCGTCATACCCCATATCCTGAGCTTGCTGCAGATCTGCGGTGTATGCGGCTCTCTGTGTGGTCTTGTGTCTTCGCATCGGATCGGAGGAGTACACAATTCTATCGCCCATTACGAGTGTCTTGCTTCCACCTCGGGTAGCTTCCAACTGTATCTGTTCACACGAAAGTTTTCCAGAGTTGTGACACAGTACACGTAGTTTTTTGCGCCCCGTACACTCATGTATCTTGCGCGATACAAACTCGCGCAACGATTCTTCTGAAAGCGCAATGTTCAACATCTTTGCAGAACGCAACATGCGTTGTAAATGGCGTTCAAGGAGAGCAACATTTCCACTCTCACAAAGCATGGTTTCAATAAGTGATAGGTCGTTGCTGCACGTTGCAAAGCGAATTTTGTCTATACATTCGTCATACTCAGCTTCGGGCGAAGAGTCAAAGACGATTCCGGAACCAACACCCATGGACACAGAGTCAGCACTACAACTAAGCGTGCGTATTGCAACATTGAATTCTGCGTCTCCGTTCGGGAAAATCACTCCAATGCTACCAGTGTATATTCCACGAGTGCGTTGTTCCAAGGCATAGGTGTGATCCATGGCAGACAACTTTGGTGCTCCAGTGATAGAACCGCATGGAAAAAGCGCTTCTACAACTCGAGTAAGGCTCGGCTCGCACAATTCACCTGTCACTGTTGAGGTCATCTGCAAGACTGAGCGATATTCTTCGATGTCGAATAGCGAGCCAACTCTCACAGAACCTGCTTTACACACTCTGCTAAGGTCATTGCGCAACAGGTCGACAATCATGACATTTTCTGCTCGATTCTTTTCGTCTTGCTGCAACTCAAGCTTGCGCCTTTCCGTTTCGTCTTGGGATTCTGAAGTTGGAAGTGTTCCCTTCATCGGCTTACACAACACTGTCGAACCCGACTTCTGAAAGAAGAGTTCGGGAGAAAAGGACAGATATTCAACACCATCTTGCAGTCGAACCCACGCACCGAAATCTACTGGCTGATTCTCTCTAAGCGCTTTGTATAAGCCAATGGTAGAGTGCACACCATTGAAAATGGAATTTACAGTGTAGTTGAGTTGATAAATATCCCCGCGGCGTATCGCTGAGAGAACTTTTTCGATATCCCGACAATACTGCTCCTTTGAGACTTCGAGCTCCACAGTGTAGAATCCAGGTTCGCAGAGGATGAGTTCTAGAGCTTCTGCGATAGCGTCTCTTGTAACGACGAGTGCATGTTTAAAATAGCCGAAACACCCAAGCGGCGCAGACAATATTGGGTGTTGATGGTTCTGCCAGTACGAATCGAGTACATACCCGCATTCATACGTCAAAAAGCCTGCAACATATTCTCCCGAGTTGGCCTGTGAGCGAGAGAATACAGTTCGAAGATCCGTCACTGAGTGTAAGTCAACAACTGCTCGTGGATCCCAGAGGAAAAGGCAGTGCCTATCTTCACGTCCTGATGAATCCAACAGAACAAACTTGTGATCTGACAGCAAGATTTTCGCAATATGTGCAGCATCACGAGATACCAAAACAGTGGCTTAGGAAGTTACTGGTAAGTACAGTCGAAACTCGGTGCCAACACCCTTTTCACTATCAAATTCTATCTTGCCACCATACATTTCAGCATACCGGCGCACGATACTCAATCCCAAACCAGAGCCTTCGTATCCGCGGTCCATGCCCGAACTCTCTTGCTGAAAAGGATCAAACACTTTGTCGAAAAACTCCTCTGCAATTCCCTCGCCGGTATCTCTTACGTGCAACACAACAAAACTCTCGTCCCGCTGTGTAACTCGTTGCAGTGAGACATGCACCTCTCCCTCACGTGTGAATTTAAGAGCATTGCCAATAAGATTGTTGGCCATTTGCTCATATATAGATTCTTCAATAAGAATCGACTCACCCTTGAGTAGCGGCGTAAATGTCAACTCGATGCCTTTCTTTTGAGCTATAACTTGCATACCAGGCATGATGCTCTGAACAATAGAAGCAGGATTCACGAGCGTTAGAATCGTACTAGCTTTGCCGGCCTCGAGCTTAGAAATTTCTAAAATGGAAGTAATGGTCTGCAACAGTCTTTTTGAACTAGAAAGCAATAACTGTGCATATTCACGTAATCCTTCGATTGAACCATATTCGTCGACAATCAGCTCTGCAAACCCCATAATACCACTGAGAGGAGTACGAATTTCATGACTCATGTTTGCCAAGAAACTCGACTTTAATTTTGTCATCTCTTCGGCCTTATTCTTGGCCTCAAGCAAATTTTCTTCGGCTTGTTTGCGGATAGTAATATTGTGAACCAACATACTGACCTTTTCATCTCCGGCAGTAAATCCGCCCACATAGTTGACCTTCAACAGATACCATTCCCCTTTGATTGGCATGTCGGAAGTCACCTCCATCTGCAAAGGCTTTTTCGTTTGAAACACTTTGTCTATAGCTGTTTTAAAAGCACTCGAAATGTGTTTCGGATATACCTCAGATATTTCTTTACCAATATAGTACTCTGGAGTGTGCATCAGATTGTCTGGATTAGACACCCACACATTGACAAAGCGATGGCTCTTGTCAAACTCAAACACGATGTCGTCTAGACTTCCAATGAGAGCTTCCAAGTGTCTTTCACTGCGCTGTATTGCTTCCATAGCCCACAGTCGCGTGATTTTGTTGGCAGCAAAACTACAGACTGTTGCGATGACATTCTTGTGTTCTTCGGTAAAGAATCCACGCAGATAGTGCTCAGAGTCAATCACACCTATCACGACGCCGTCGTTCACAATTGGAACTGTGAGCTCAGATTGACCTCGAAACACATCCTCGATATAGGCGCTGTCTTTGGTGGTGTCTTCCACAATTTCGGCCACACCTGACTGCGCTACCCTACCAACAATACCTTGCGTAATTGGAATTTGAATTGGAGATACGATTTGGCGCATCTCGCCGGCTTTGACCCCGTACGCAGCAACCTGATTCAAGAGTGTTTTGGATTCATCCAGCAGATACACAACACAATCAACAAACCCCAACTGCCCAATACATTCCTCAGCCAGCTTCCAAGCAATTTCTTCGACTGATTCTTGGCTGAATAGGCTCAATGCCATGTGATTGATAACCGAAACCACATGCTCTTTGGCATTCAGTTCACCTTCAACTCTGCGCTCTCGAGACACGTCGCGAACAATATACACGGTGTTCTCTGCTAGTGACACTTGCGAGAACTTGATCTGCCGCTCTTGCAATTCCCCTTGAAATCTCAACTGGCATTCTATGGAGTCACTTCGTGAGATTTCAGCATTGTGCATTGTTTCCTGAAATACATCTGCAAACCCAGGCTCGAGAAAGTCTAGGAATGTTTTGCCTTCCAACTGGTAACCACTCTTGCCGATAACGTAATCCCACAAATGTCCGGTAGTGACAAACTCACCTTGCCTATCAACTGCAGGAGCTGCTGTTGAAGCCAACAAAGCGTTTGAGTCTACGTTACGATATTTGTCACTTACTGCGTGCTGAGCCATCTAAGGGCTTCCTTGCGATAATGTTGCGACCCTGTGTTTTAGAGCCACGTTGTCCTATACGTTTACTTGCCTTGCAACACACCCATAACATTGGGTTGTTTGCATCCGGTTTCACCGTAGTCGATTTCAATGGGGCCAACTTCGGTGTACATTTCTAGCGCATGCTGTCGTATTTCGTCACTTAACCCACTCATTGCCATCGTTGCGTACAACATGGGTTCGCGCACCCAGTTGTGGCTGTTCTTGATTTCTCGTCCTATCTTGGAAACAATGCTCATGTATTCTTCGTCTGTCAGCCTGAACTTCAGCTTGCATGAACGCCAAACGAGAGTGTACCCACACCTACACACATAAGTCTGTGAAGATGTAATCCAATCCTGCATACATTCAGCTGCAAACTTTGACTTAGCAACCAATTCAGTTGCAAACTTATCAGCAACATCAACACCATACACTTCTTGAACCTGTTCTTCAAGGCGTTCACGTGTTGTTGCACGTGGGACATCTGTAAGCACACTCAATGTCTTCGCATCGTGAATACCGCATTCCCAGAGTTCACGAGCGCGATCTTTGTCTCTCTTAATCTGCTTCGCCAACTGTTTGAGCTTCGTGAGTTGAACTCCCAAATACTCATCCTTGGTTTCTAGTCCAAAACGCTTCCAAATCGCAATAGCGCGTTCATCGGACAACATGCGTAACTGCTGTATGACTTCGTTTGTTTTCATATAGTCGCTAGAAGAAATATCGGCCGCCTACGCCAAAACCAATTGAAAAATGGGTTGCAGGAACGAGATTGAGCTGTGGAACTACCTCGAGAAAAAATTCCAGTTCGTTGGAACGGGTGGCCAGGGTGATTCCTACGGGAACGCGTGCTGCTAAAATTGTTGCGCTGCGACGCCGTTCACCTTCACGATTTTTCCAATAGTCTGAGTCTTCACCAACAAAGCTCAATGCACCTCCAATCCCGAAATACGTCTTGAGATTCAGCGAAGTATTGATGACATCGGTTTGATGCCACAGTCTGTCGGCATGTATATGTACATGTCCGGTATTCACAAAACTCCACGCTAAGGCGGCATCCCAGGCATCGGTGGACGATTCCCACAACTTTGCACTAATTCCCGTGGGTTCACCGAGAATTATGCCCAATCCAAATTCGCGCTGCTGGGCATGGGATTGTGCAACTGTGCCAAATAGGACAAAGGCTGTAGCGACAAGAAAAATGCGTCGTAACATAGACTTTCTAGGCTGTGATTGTTCGGTTCAAAAGTTCTCTATTGAATATCTGCAAACATACATTAAAGTACAACAATGGCGATGTTGCTGAGTCAGTTTTGACTATTTCGTCACCTCGAATTCGTATGACCCT
>JAUHYX010000344.1 GCA_030426285.1 bacterium | reverse complement strand
CCTGTCAATGAGCCTGGTTACATCTGGAGCAGGTTCAATCATACGTCGAATAATTTCATAACGAGGATATCCACCAGGGTAAGCGCCATTGAGAATTCGCAACACGTTGTATTGTCCACGCGTGATCCCATGATGCAAGCATATCTGATCCATGTCTTGCTTGAGATAGTTACCTGTTACGAGAATGTTGAGCAAAGAGTCTTGCTGTGGTGGTATCGGCTTGCTCTGACACAAGCGCTGCAGAAGAAGTGATCCCATGATGTTTTCTACTAATGTGTTACAATCTGCACACGGCTAGACGTGTTCCAACACAAAAGATAGTGATATTCTTTTAACCAACGTGCACAACAAGGGTACGAATGTATGTGATCACGCCAATGTGCACGACAGTTCTTCGTCTATGTGTTGCTACGACAAAAAATGTGATTTGAGATGATAGACCTACAAGAAGAAATTGACAAACGGCGAACATTCGCCATTATTTCGCACCCGGATGCTGGTAAAACAACCATAACTGAGAAGTTGCTGCTTTTTGGCGATGCCATTCACATGGCCGGAATGGTGAAAGCAAAACGCGACCGCGTTCACACGACGTCCGACTGGATGGATATCGAACGCGAGCGCGGGATTTCTGTGTCGAGTTCTGTCATGCAATTCGACTACTTGGGCAAACGGGTGAACTTGCTTGATACTCCGGGTCACAATGATTTTAGTGAAGATACGTATCGCGTGTTGACGGCTGTTGACAGCGCTTTGATGGTGATCGATGCGGCAAAAGGAATTGAGACCCAAACACGCAAGTTGTTCCAAGTATGTCGAGATCGCAACATCCCAATTATCACATTCATCAACAAGATGGATCGTCCGTGTCGCGATCCATTTGAACTCATTGATCAAATTGAATCCGAGCTCGAATTGCCGTGTACAGCGATCACTTGGCCAGTGGGGTCTGGTGACCGTTTTAAGGGAGTGTATGACCGCAATACCCTCGCGATGCGCTTCTTTGAAGCTGGCAATACCAAAAACAATTTTCGACAGCAGGTGTTTAATGACTTGAGTGGACCAGACATACGCAAGGCTGTTGGTGGTGATGAGTACATTGACAAATTGGAAGAAGATTTAGAATTGCTCGATGGCGTAGGCTTGCCATTTGACAGCGATGATTTTATTGCCGGTCGCCTCTCGCCTGTCTTTTTTGGCAGTGCTCTTAATAATTTTGGTGTACAAGAATTGCTCGAGTTCTTTCTGCGCCACGCACCGAAGCCGCAAGGCAGGCTAGCCGATACTCGCGTTGTTTTTCCCGAGGAAAAGAAATTTTCAGGTGTGGTATTCAAAATTCAAGCGAATATGGATCCCAAACACCGCGACAGATATGCATTTGTTCGCATTTGTAGTGGCGAATTCAAACAGGGCATGAATGTGCATCATGTTCGTCAGGGCCGACCGTTCAAGGTGAAACAGGCTATGCAGTTTCTTTCGCGAGAACGCACTAATGTCGAAACTGCTTATGCCGGCGATATCGTAGGATTTCACGACCGCGGCACTTTGCGAATTGGCGATACTGTTACAGAAGGTGAATCGCTGATGTTCACGGGTATACCGCAATTTGCTCCTGATGTATTCTCGCTAGTGACACTGCGAAATCCTATCAAAAACAAGCAGCTTCTCAAAGGGCTCGAGCAGCTCTCAGAAGAGGGAACCTCACAAGTACTCAAAAAGAAATACAACTCAGACATCATTCTCGGTGTTGTTGGTGCGCTGCA
>JAUHYX010000161.1 GCA_030426285.1 bacterium | reverse complement strand
TGTGCAATTTGACCCAAAATCACTCGTTAGAACAGTAGAGAAGTGGGTGAACAGATCTGTCAAAGAAGGCAAAATTACAGCGCACAAAGGCAAGCAATTTTTGGCGATGTACAGGTCTGGACTATACGAGTACACATACTTGGAGTCGTAATGGAGTTCGTCATATCGGGTGGTTCAGGATTTTTAGGCACAGCGCTTACCAATTCGTTGTTGCAACAGGGGCATGTGGTCACAATTGTAAGTCGAACCCCCGCACAACGTGGCGAACCCAGAACTGTGACATGGAGCGACACTGATGCGCTTGCCAAAGTGTTAGCTTCTGCAGACGTAGTGTTCAATTTTGCCGGTGCCAATGTTGCAGCCGGATTGTGGACTGAAGAACGCAAAGCAGCCCTGCACAACAGTCGAATTCGATCAACGCGCGCACTCGTAGAGTTACTACCCTCCGATGAAAAGAGGCGCACATTTGTGTCAATGTCTGCTAGTGGGTTTTACGGCGACTCGTATCAGCCGCGGACTGAGACAGACCCACCGGGCACAGACTTTTTGGCTATGGTATGTCAAGACTGGGAGAAAGAAGCACATAAAGCTGACAGCAAGGCGCGGGTTGTGTGTGTTCGAACTGGCATTCCCCTGCACCCTAGTGGAGGCGTGCTACAAAAACTACTCCCGCTGTTTCGATTGTTCTTAGGGGGACATGTCGGCTCTGGCAAACAGTGGTTTCCTTGGATTCATCTGACCGATGCGATTAGAGCATACGAGTATGTTGCCATGCACAGCGACATCAAGGGAGCAGTCAACATTGTAGCACCTGAACAACAGACACTAGCAGAATTTTGCAGAGAGCTAGGTAGGACACTTGGTCGCCCTTCGTATTTGCATGCACCTGAGTTTCTTGTGAAGTTGGCTGGCGAAGTATCGAGCATTATTCTGAATAGCAATCACATTGTACCCAACGTGCTAGATCAATCAGATTTCAGCTTTTCGTACCCCACGCTTAGCAAAGCACTGCAAGAATTGCTCAAAGAGTAGAACTGGTTTGGCTAGAGCGTTCACCAAGCGACGCGAGAGTGAATATGGTGTGGTGATCCGTATTCTGAAGAGGCAAGTGAGGTGCTCGTGGCACGCAGCAAGGAACATGCTTTTGGGTGCTTGCGAGTACGCATTTCACTACTCTCTGAGGAAACAGAATAGGTACTCGCGGCACGCAGCAAGGAACATGCTTTTGGGTGTTTATGTGAACAAGCTCAACTAATCATTAAGCAACACACCACATCATTCAGTGTGACTACACGTTTTATCCGTCGTGGGGTCTAAAGCCCCCTCCCCTTCGCAAGAATTTCGCGATTTCTCGAACACGTGTCAATCGGCCGCACAACCCGCTTTACATCTATCTAGCGTTCATGCGGCTTTCTGCATCCTAGAAAACAACATTCTGGTTGATAAATGCACACGCACATCGCTTCATCACCTCTGCAATGCTGCTATTTGCTCCTTGAATTGAGAGATCCTATCGATAGTCTCGTCGGTGCACCAGCGCAGCTTCATATTCTCCAATGTTGCCAATGCTCCAATGAGATTCTCGCGCCGATCTATACAGCGTTCAATCCAACCGAGAAGCATCGCATAACTCTTTTGGCTTGTCTTCCTTGGATGTTCTCTCACAACCCCCAACAATGCTTCAGAAGTGTCTCTCGTTGGCTCGACAAGAGCCACACAGGTGCCTTCTTCTATTTCAGCGTCTTCTGCATCCCAATTATCAGTATGCACGAGCACGCGTTTCTCACAGGCTGGACACATCCTGTCTTGTGAGTTGTTTTCCACCTCTTTCATAATGCTGAAAGGTACAGGACACCCTTCATCGAAAATTGAGTACTCACACTCTACCTTGTATGCTTCAGTTGAACCCATCAATCCCCTATGTTTTCTGCTTTTTCTTCTTCGCGGCTGGAAACAAAATGTTGTTCAATATCAAGCGGTACCCCGGCGAACTTTTGTGTAGTGAAAGATCGGTTGGAGGATCTCCAACGGCATGTCTGTAGTCTTCAGGATCATGACCGCCATACCATGTAAATGTTCCGCGACCGTGTTTTCCGTGTATATACTTCACCTGGTCAGTGCCTTCTCGTTCTCCCATGACTACAACGGAGTTCTTGACATACTCTTTGTGAAAAGCTGTGGTTTGTCCAAGAAAACCTTTCACAACGTTAACATGGCATTGAGTGAGCATTGTTGGGACCGGGTCGTACTTGGCTGAGAATTCAAATAGCGTAAAGTAGTCGTTGGCCTCGTCTGCCATGATATTCTGCGGAACTACATCAATGGTAGAATACTCATACTCATAAGGATCCATCTTCAATTGAAAATCTTCAAATGCAAATGTGCGCCCGTAATCGAGCTTCGAATTGGCTGCCCTGTCGGCTGGATCTCCATCAAACATAACATCCACGATATCCAACGACATTGCCGCTTGTGCGATGTCGAATGAATCTGTTGCTGAACACATAGCGAACATGAATCCACCACCTGCAATGTACTGTCGAATCTTCTCAACTACCGCTTTCTTCAACTCGCTCACTTTCGCAAAGCCCATTTTTCGAGCAGTATTCTCAAGCAGTGTAACCTGAGCCACATACCAATCGGCATTGGCAAAACTGGCGTAAAACTTTCCGTACTGGCCGGTAAAATCCTCGTGATGCAAGTGCAACCAGTCGTAATTGTTGAGCGAATCGTGCAACACATCTTCGTCCCAAATTTGGGCATATTCAATTTGCGCATATTCCATCGCCATGGTTACGGCATCGTCCCAAGGCTGTGAACCTGGAGGAGTATACACTGCGATGCGCGGCTGCTTTTCCAACACCACAACCTCAGTATTGCTCCCCTCTGCCTGCACCTCTGCATAGATAGAGGCGGCCTTTGCTCCGTCTACAGGAACATACGACACGTCGCGATACAAACATTCTGTTGTCAAGGCGGCTGTTCCGTCGAGCATAAATGCACCGCCGCGGTAGTTGAGCAGCCAGTCGACTTTTTGTCCCTGACCCAGAGCCCAATACGCAATGCCATAGGCTTTCAGGTGATTGGTTTGCGTCAGATCCATGGGAATCAAAATCTTCTGTGCATGTGCTGCCTGCATTGAGAACAGCATCGCTAACGCGAGGAGAAAACATGTTTTACAGGCTTTGAGCATTGAGAGTCCGTTTTTTGCTAGTGTACTTGTGTCCATCACAAACATAGAGATTCGCGACAATTGCAGAAAGTCAGTTTTTCAGAAGAAAGTGACAACAATGTTACTTGTGGTCCGTATGTTGGTTCGAATTCCCAGTATCATTCTTCTGAATAATCTCAACGAACGCGCTATGCGAGCTATTGTTTCGATTCTTCTTATCGTCAGTTTTTTGCCATATACCTCAGCCGCACAAGCGAGTGACTCAGTGCAATGGGCTTCTGAAGCCCGAGTGAGTAGCGCGTATGACTCGCGTGGACCTCACAGCCCAGATCAACTTCTCGGCAAACCTTCGTTTACGGCGCAGCTCGGCAGCGTTAGCCCATGCGCATGGGTGGCACACGAAAAGGCCGAATTCGATACAACAACTCATGGTGGCCCAGTTGACGTCTTGATTCAATTGCGGTACGACACGCCAGTTCATGCTCAGCAAGTTGCTGTGTTTGAACAAGCAAATGCAGGTGCAATCACGAAGGTAGTGGTAAAAGGTGATACGTATGTTGACACAGTTCTGTCTCGCGAGGTGTCTCTGCACCCCGAGCCCTGGAATATCCTGCATGTATTCTTCAATCGCACTCCTGAACCTGTTCACACGGTAGAACTCATTCTGCGCCCAGGAGCCCTGCGAGGTCCGAATTCCATAGATGCATGCGCGCTTTCTACAGACACAATACCAGTAGTTGACCCCGTAAACGAGATTCATTATGCGAGTGGCCCGCCAACGGCAGTACACCTGTCTGGCAGAATTAATAGCGCTGCAGATGAACTCATGCCCCGCATTAGTGCCGACGGTCAAACGATGTACTTTTGTCGCATTGAAGATCCGGACAATATTGGGCAGCGAAAACTCTCCGATATTTGGGTCAGTAAAAAAGAAGCAACGGGATTCTGGAGTCAGGCTGAACAATTGAGTCCACCCCTCAACAACGAGTACTCCAATTTTGTTTGTTCAACCTCGCCTGATGGCAATCACGTGATGCTGGCCAATACATACAATCTCAATGGCACCATTGGGCCGGGCCTATCTACATCTTCGTTTGTTGACGGAACGTGGTCGTTTCCAGAAAAGCTTGTAGTACGTGACTATGCCAATGCTGGCACGTCAGTTGACTATTTTAAGGCTGCTGATGGCAATACTTTGTTGATGTCTATCGAACTGCCCACCGCACATGGTGGCAATGATATTTATGTTTCGTTTCTACAGGATGACGGCACATTTAGTAGACCACAGTCGCTTGGTACAGATATCAACACGGCCGGCAAAGAAATGACCATGTTTTTGGCAAGCGATGGTCGCACCCTTTTCTTTAGTAGTGACGGACACAATGGGTATGGCGGACAGGACATTTTTATGAGTCGCAGATTAGATGACTCTTGGACTCGTTGGTCGGAGCCCATCAATTTGGGCCCAGCTGTTAATGATCGTGGTTTCAACGGCCACTTCACGATTCCTGCAACCGGCGACGTAGCCTACTTCACGAGCTCAGAGCGCGGCACTCGCGGCAAGAGCGATATTTTTAAGATAGACCTACCAGATGAGTTGAAGCCTCAACCCGTTCACCTGATTGTAGGCAAGGTTGTTGCAGACAACAATCAGACGCTTCCTGAATCTGTTCGAGTTGAATACGAGACACTCTCAAATGGCAAACGTATCGGCTCAATAAGTGTTGACCGTACTTCAGGTGCGTTTACAATTGCAGTTCCAGGTGGTGAACAATACGGTATACATGTGAATGCAACCGGCTTCGTTAGTGTACACGAATCAGTTGACTTCACCTCGCAAGACACACGGGTTTCAGACACTTTGGTAATGCATCTCAAACCACTAGAAGCCGGCACGGTTGTTAGACTCAATAACATTTTCTTCAATACCGCTGAGTCCGAATTACTACCGACTTCTTTCAGCGAACTCAACCGCGTGGTAGAGCTGCTTCAACTCAACCAGAATATGGTGATTGCAATTGTTGGGCATACGGACAACCGCGGCTCTGATGTTGACAACAGAGCGCTTTCACTTGCGCGAGCCAAATCCGTGTATCAGTATCTACTTGAGCAAGGAATTCCCGCCAAACAATTGAAATACGATGGTGTTGGCTCCGAGCAACCGGTCGCCACCAATGCAACTCCACAAGGCATGGCCAAGAACAGAAGAGTTGAATTCACGATAGAGAAACGGTAGAAATCGTTCGCGTCACTGGCAGCGTTGTTACCGACTGATGCTTTTTCCGTAGTTTTGCGTTTTGCGGTGGAAAGCATCGCGTACTCTTTATCAACTCAACAACGAAAGCAAACATGGGATTCGCAAAAAGAACTCACACATGCGGTGAATTGCGTGAACAACACGAAGGATCAACGGCAACAATTAACGGTTGGGTAGCTCAGCATCGAGATTACGGTGGTGTGTTGTTCGTAGACATCCGAGATCGCTATGGTATTACGCAGGTTGTTTTTGTTGATGAAGCTTCACAGGAGGCTTCTGAGCTGGCGCGTAAGTTGCACTACGAGGACGTTGTTTCCATCACCGGCAACGTGCGCAAGCGAGAGAATCCGAACGACAATATCCCTACAGGACAAATCGAAATTTTAGCTACTTCGCTCGAGGTGTTGAACCGCGCCGCCACTCCGCCTTTCGAAGTTAGAGAAGAAGTGAAAGCATCGGAAGAACTGCGCCTCAAGTATCGCTACCTCGACCTGCGCCGTCGTGCTCTACAAAAGAACTTCATTATTCGAAATCAGCTGTACCAAGTAGCCCACAAATATTTCGAGGAACAGAATTTTCTCGAAGTAGAAACACCGGTTCTCATGAAGTCAACACCCGAAGGTGCACGTGATTACCTGGTACCATCTCGTTTACATCGCGGCCAGTTCTACGCGTTGCCTCAGTCACCGCAGATCTACAAACAAATTCTGATGATGTCTGGCTTCGACCGCTACATGCAAATCGTGAAGTGCTTTCGCGATGAAGACTTGCGCGCCGACCGCCAACCTGAGTTCTCGCAAATAGATATTGAAATGTCATTTGTAGACGAGCTCGATATTTATGCGCTGATCGAAGAGTTTATCAAACGCCTTTGGAAAGATGTACTCGACATCGAAATCACGGCTCCATTCCGTCAGATCTCCTGGCATCAAGCCATGACAACATATGGAAGTGACAAACCAGATACTCGCCTCGGCATGGAGATTACAACTCTCTCCGAACTCGCCAAGACATGTGGTTTTGGCGTGTTTGCAAATGCCGTCAACGACGGTGGAGACGTTGCAGCAATATGTGCAAAGGGTTGCGCTGGGTACTCGCGCAAACAGATCGATGGTCTAACGGACGTTGCCAAACGCTATGGAGCTGGTGGGCTCGCGTGGATGAAGGTCAAAGAAGACGGAGAGCTACAAAGCCCAATAGCAAAATTCTTTAGCGACGATGAACTCAAGGAAATTGTCGCAAAAACCGGAGCGGAAGCCGGTGACCTAATCCTCTTTGGATCTGCCGACTTCAATACCTGCTACACCGTGCTCGGTGCGCTGCGTTTGGAAATTGCGAAACAAACCGGGTTGGCTGAATCCGTAAAGGGCAATGACGATTTCCTTTGGGTTGTTGATTTCCCATTGCTCGAATTCGATGCTGATAGCAATCGGTACATTGCATTGCACCATCCATTTGTGCAGCCAAAAGCCGAAGACGTAGACAAGCTCAATTCTGACCCAGCCAGCGTTTCTGCCATTGCTTATGACCTCGTTATCAATGGTTATGAGGCAGGCGGTGGTTCTATTCGCATCCACGATCAGAGCATTCAAGCCAAAGTGTTTGAGCTTTTGGCGATGTCGGAAGAAGAAGCTGAAGACAAATTTGGCTTTCTTCTCGAAGCACTCAAGTACGGAGCACCTCCACATGGTGGGATTGCACTTGGACTCGACAGACTTGCTATGATTCTCGCACGTACCGAGAATATTCGCGATGTAGTGGCGTTCCCGAAAACTACGTCGGCCTTGAGCCTCATGGATGATGCCCCGTCTGGTGTGTCTGAGGAACAACTCAAGGAACTTGGAATTTCGATTGTAACAAAGGACTAAGATGAATACAGATACATTGCAGCAATCGATAGAAGCATTGATTGCTGGCGACACCACGAACCGGGCAGATACCCTAGAACAGTTCACGAATGCACTGAACACCGGCAGCATCAGAGCTGCAGAACCAACGGATTCAGGTTGGAAAGTAAACCCATGGGTAAAACTCGGCATACTTGAGCTGTTTAAAGCTGGCAGCAATGTAGATATGAGCTCGGGCAACTTGCCTTTCTTTGACAAGGAAACCATTCCGCTCAAGCCGATGACTCTTGAAGACAAGGTTCGCTTAGTACCCGGTGGATCATCAATTCGAACTGGTTCGTATGTTGCTCCAGGTGTAATTTGTATGCCACCAATGTATATCAATATTGGTGCGTATGTCGATACAGGCTCAATGATCGACTCGCATGCTCTTGTGGGAACATGCGCGCAAGTTGGCAAAAACGTGCATGTTAGCGCAGCTGCTCAAATCGGCGGCGTACTAGAACCTGCCGGCGCACAACCTGTCATCATCGAAGACAATGTTCTCATCGGTGGCAACTGCGGTATTTACGAGGGTGTACGCGTCTCCTCAAGGGCCGTTCTCGGCAGTGGTGTGATCCTAACGGCTTCCACACCAGTATACGATTTAGAGCACCGCCGCGTCATTAGCGGTTCAGCAAATAAACCTCTCGTTATTCCCGAGGGCGCTGTTGTGGTGCCGGGCACGCGTGAAATCAAAGGTTCTTTTGCGCAAGAACATGGACTGAGCCTAAGCACTCCAATTATCGTGAAGTATCGCGATGAAAAAACCGATGCACGTACCGCTCTCGAAGACATTCTCAGATAAGCTATTTACCCCAAGGCAACCAATACAACCTTATGTCATACTCAGCTGTTCATCGCAAAACACTAGACAATGGACTTCGCGTCGTTATCGCACCTTCAGAAACGAGTGCTGTTGTTAGCATTACTGTAGGCTACCATGTCGGTTCTCAAAACGAACGTGACGGAATTCGCGGTTACGCCCACTTTTTTGAGCACTTGATGTTCGAGGGTTCTGAAAATGTTCCGAAAGGTGAATTCGACAAAATCTGCTCTGCGTCCGGTGGTGAAAACAATGCTTTTACCACATTTGACAAAACTGTGTACTACATGAAGCTGCCGGCTGATCAGCTTGAAATGGGATTGTACCTAGAGTCTGACCGCATGCGCGCCTATGCTGCGGGTCAAGAAGCTGTAACGGCCCAACAAGGGGTTG
>JAUHYX010000160.1 GCA_030426285.1 bacterium | reverse complement strand
GGAGGTCCAGAGCGAGGTAGTATCTGCGCGGGACCAGGAGCTGAATTCCAGCTTGTTGATGGAATGTTGACAACCACGCAGTACGACAATCCGAATCAAGAAATCAATGAAAGCGACTTGGTTTCGAATTTGCAAGGCATAATAGAAAGTACAGATACTGAAGTCCAGCTTGAATTTGGTACCGTGAGTAGTAATGCCGTATGGGCACTCTTTCTGGCATACAACACAATTCCCGATACAATAGAAGTGGTCGGCGACACAGCATTTTGTCTGTCAGCAAACCAAACAACGCTTATCGCGCCTGATGGATACACCGACTATACATGGAGCGATGGGACGATCGGGCGAACAGTGTTCCCGTCGACGTCAGGAACATGGACTGTGTCCATGGTTTCTCCGAGTGGGTGCTCTGTTGCTCTGAGTCAGGATATTACTGTGTATGCGGAGACAGAACTTGCGAGCAACAAAGACACACTGGACTTTGGCTTGGTAGCTGGTTGCACAAACAGCAGTGAACAGCTTGTGGAGATAACGAACAATGGCGACTCAACGATTATTTTTGAGGATATTGTAAGCTCGAATTCAGCATTCTTTCTTGCAGAAAGTATTGAAAGTTTTGCCCTGCAACCTGGCGAATCAACCATGATTGCTATTCAGTTTTCTCCTGGAGTGCCTGGTACGTATACGGGTGAGTTGTCTGTTACTGCTTTGCCGTGTCAAGCAACATTGACTGTTGTGTTGTTGGGTAGAGGTCAAGAAAGCCTGCTGAGGACTTCGTTGACATCTGTTGACTTTGGATATGTTCCATACTGCACCGGTGTAACTCGCGACACTACCATCGTGATTTACAATGACCTCAATGAAGTTGTGGTTCTGTCAGATCCGGAAAGAAACAACGGCTTTGACGTTGTGGCACCGAACTTTCCCGTAGATGTTTTTGCAAGAGACAGTGTGAAGGTTCACATTCGCTTTGCTCCTCAAGAAGCAAAGCGCTACTCAGGAGTAATGGAGATACCGTTTAGATCATTCACGTGTAGCGACACACTTTCCGTTGCGCTTTCCGCGCGCAGTATACAGCCGCGATTGCAAAGTGTTGGTGCATCTCTCATTTCATCACCGCTACCGCTTTGTTATGATGTTCCGTCAGGTACATTGCAGTTGTATAATACTGACTTAGTTCCAGTTGTGATCAATGAGGTTCTGTATGACAGTGAGTTTCTGCTCCTTAATATTGAAGAATTGCCGGTAACATTGGCGCCAGAACGCAGCGTCTCAATTCCTGTAGACTATCTGCAAAATGACCCAGGAGCATTTATCGGTACCATTTCTGTCTTGACAGGTGAAGAATGTGCTGACACTACACATATTCCAGTAGGATCAACGCTTGTTTCGCCAAAGTTGCGCGTAGACAAAACGGTTAATTTTGGTGACAACGCTTCTTGTGACGGCAATGAATTCGAGCGCGTTCTTGCCGTTTCGAATATCACAAAAGAGAATTTTGGCGCCACAATAGAGTCGGTCGAAATTGCTGGTCCATTTTCATCAAACATTGCGATTGGTGATACTTTGCGACCGCAAACCACTGAGTCTTTCGCAGTGTTGTTTCATCCTCCTGCCCACGGAGATTATACCGGCCAACTAATACTAACGTATGGCCCGTGCGCTCATGCAGATACGATTACATTGTTGGGCTCATACGGTACAGTTGCAGCGGAGGCTTCTCCTGTTGTGCAATTTGAACCAATCGCCGTTGGACAAACAGCGCAATTGAGTTGTTTTGTTGCGAATACGGGCGAAGTTGCGATGTCAATTGACAGCATTACAGCTCCAACAGAGCCTTTTTCAATCGCGTATCAAAGCATCCCAACTCCAGGGATGTTGGAGCCGGGTGATACACTCTTTATGCTGGTAGATTTTACACCTCAATTGTCAGATAGTTACGAAGGCCTGTTGTCTGTACATACTGCTTCTTGCTTAGGAGATCTTGCCATAGACGTCTTTGGTGATGGCTATATTCCCGGTGCTGCACCGGTCGTGCGCACTCCTTTTCTTGAAGCAGTTGCCGGAGACACAGTGTATACACCCGTTCTTCTTGAGCGACGTGGAACTCTTTTTGGTACCGATGAGAGCATTATGCACCTCACAGTGGAATTGCCCTACAGTCAATTCCTCGTGTTGGGTGTATCTAACGGAGTTCACAGTTCTGTTGAGTATCCAAATGTGGACAGGCAGCGATTGATAGTTGACAGCGTGCGCGTTGCTGCTGGTATTCGCCAAGGCGACACGTTGACAAAAATTCTAGGAGTTGTGTTGCACGGAGAAAAACGAGTGATTCCAGTTGAACTTAGTTCCTGTTCGTTTACGTGGAATGAAGGTGTAGAAATCGCACAAACTCTTCCAGGTGCAATTGAGATTTCTGAATTCTGTTTTGGTTACTCCGTCGGTGCAGTAGTTCCTTTCAACGTTTCTTCGCCATACCCAAATCCAACAAGTGATGGTTTTGTTCTTGATTTTGCCGACCAAACTGAACGAAATGTACATGTTTCGATATTCAATATACACGGGCAGAACGTCTATTCACATGTAGTAAAACAAGGAACGAATTCCGTGGTTGTACGTTTGCCAGATGTGGTTGGGTCAGGAATATACACGCTTGTTGTTAGCGATGTTTATCGGTCTGAAAGCATGCAAGTTGTTGTTCGAAGATAAGTGGCGTTTGAAAGTCGCGCCTATTACATGCCAAGAAGAGAATCCGTCAGCTTAGCTAGCAGTTGCTGTTGCACCTGCTCAATACTTAGCTTGTCAATGTACAATCTCCAACCCACTAGTTTGTTGCTGTTGAGCCATGAAGCAATGATTCGCATTTCATCAATCTCAACTTTGGTGCAGTGTTCTGGTGCTGCTTCAGATGTGAAGAATACAGATTCAACATGAGCAAAAATAGCGTTGCTCGGAATATTTCTATCAAATGACGTTTGCCAGCAAAGCCGTCCGTGGCGAATCATAAACAACTCCGTTGTGTCTTCCGATGCGCCGGGAATTGCAACAATGACATTGTTGTTGTTTACGCTCGAAGCGATTTGCTTTTGCCTATACAGAATTTTTCTAAGTTCCTCGATATACAGCTTGTACTGCTGAGCCAATTCATACTCGTGTAAGTCAGCGTGATAGTCCATTCGCTCTTTAAAGAACTTCACTATTCCGTCGTCTTCCCCACTCAAAAAGCCGCGAACCCGCTGAATTTCCTCTTCGTACTCTTGTGCTGATTGCAGTCCTGCACAAGGTGCTTTGCATTTCTTGATCTGGTAGTAGAAACACGGAACATGATCTTGCTTGCCTTCATGGATAGCGATATCACATGTTCGCAAGAGAAAGTGTGCGTTGATGATTTCGATAATGAGTTCAACGCTGTATCTATTGCGAAACGGGCCATAGTATTCAGCGCCGTCATCTTCAATTTCAAATGTGTAGTCGATATATGCGAAGTCATCCTTGCGATTGATGCGCAAAAAGGGATAACTGCGGTACCGCTTGATCAATGTATTAAAGCGTGGGCGATGTTCTTTAATTAATCTGGATTCGAGGAGAAGTGCGGATAATTCGCTCTCGGTTTCAATCGTCTCAATTTTTCGAACTGCAGACACGAGTTCACGAACCTTCTTCTCGTGATTGACGCCTGTTTGAAAATAACTTCGCACACGCTTTCGCAAACTCTTGGCCTTGCCAATGTACAGCAGTTCGCCTTGCAAGCTGTAGTATTTGTAAACACCGGGAGTGTTGGGTAATTCGTCCAGCACGGGCGCCAATGCCTGAATGTGCTTAGGTACATTCTTAAATTTTTTAAGCGGCTGATGCTGTAGAGCAAGTACCGTTTCTAGCAATGGAGCGTCGTCTTCATCTGGTATCATCGTAAAGAAGTGAAGCAACACCTCGGCAGTTGCCTGTGCATCACCAAGGGCACGGTGCCTATTGCGCATTTGGATTCCAAAAGAACGCGAAAGGTGCCCGAGATTGAACTTTTTGTTCTTTGTTAGCAAGCGTCTGGCAAGCTTGTACGTGCACAATTTCTTGTTGTGGATGTACTTCAGTCCGCATCGGTGCAGCTCTTCCTGAACAAACTTCCAATCAAATTCTGCATTGTGCGCAACGAAAATTGGATTGCCGTCCGTTAGCATTTCGCGCACTTTTGGCATTACCTCTGTACTCTCAGGAGCGTTGAACACCATTGCGTTGGAGATGCCAGTTATGCCAGTAATAATCGAAGAAATGTGCTGTCCAGGCTTAATCAAACTTGAGAATGAGTCGACAATCTCGCCATTCTCAACCCGAACACAGGCGATTTCGATGATGCGATTGTTGCGCGGCGAAGTCCCAGTAGTTTCTACATCAACAACAACCCATGGCACATCGTGCACCGTTCTCGCCTGAGATTGACCCATGGTAGCTTTTTCATTCATATGATGTACTGAGAAGCGTGCTCAACGCAAGACTGTTGAGAGCGATTGCACTAGTGAGTCGGGCTTTTCCAGCCACAATGTGTTGATGCCAAAATTGCGGGCGGCTTCGATGTTGGGCAGCGAGTCGTCAATAAACAACGCTGCTTCCGGGGCTACCTCAAGCCGGTTGAGCACCTCATCGAAAATAATGGCATCCGGTTTGCGCATGCCCATTTCATACGAAAGAAATCGTTCTTCAACTGAGGCAAACAACCAGTCACATTCGTCTTTGATGTGATTGTGATGTAGCGCATTAATATTGCTGAGAATGGAAACGTGATAGCGCTGAGAGAGTTGCTCTAGCAGCGCTTTGCGGTCGGGAATGACGCCCAAAAGTATAGAATTCCAAGCATCGGTGACTTCTTTGTCCGATACTGGTCTACCAATTGCCTTTCGGAGCGAATCAAGGAAAAACTTCGTAGAAAAATAGCCGCGTTCATAGTCGTGAAACAAGCTTGATTGCCGGTCTCTACCAAACTCCAACGAAGTTGTTTGGCTACCTGCAAGAGCGTTAAAAGAGCGAACGGCCCGAGAGAAGTGAACACGGTACAACACCTCTCCCAGGTCAAATATTATGTGCGTTATGCCATCCGCTGTTGCTAACAACGCAGCTTATGCTTTTGCTGTAGTGTTCTTTTTCTTGTTCTTCTTTAAACGGCTTTTGCCACTTGAATGGCGAAAAATCTTACCTTTGCGAGTACGGCGATCTCCTCTGCCCATCGTACAACTCCATCAAAAAATTGAATAAAATATACTAACAATGCTTTTTAGCGTTTTTCTGCATTTAAACAGCAAATTTACGCAGAGCTTGACACTTTACCAATCAATAGGTGTCAATCTTACAAACACACAGATGTTCTCCTACAGATTGTTCATATTGATTTCTCTCGCAATGATCGGGCTTTCAGCTTGTTCAGAGAATGCAACCGCGCCGACGGAGTTGGTGGACGTAACTATTGAATCATCGCCACAAGCTGCCGAGGGGACCAATGGTGTGGTGTATCGATTTAGTGCCGTGTCAGACATGCAACCTGCAGGTTTAAGGTATGAATGGAACTTTGACGACGGGACTGTGGTTGAGCTGAACGACCAGGCATTTGTTGATCACGCATTCTCAGAATTTGGTTTGTATTCAGTTCGAGTGCGGGTGTTCAACGAGAGAGGTGACTTTAGTGAAGACGAATATCAATGCAACATTCGCAGCAATGATCAACCAACGATCGACATGGTTGAGCTGAATGGAGGCACGTTCTCAATGGGATCCACTGTGAATTTTCAAGAAGGCCCCGTCCACGAAGCAACGATCACCCGCAAGTTTCGCATCGCAACAACTGAGCTGAATCAATACGCATTCAAACTTTTGATGGGCTACAATCCATCGTGGTTTAGAGGTGACTCCCTGCCAGTTGAGCAAGTCAGTTGGTTTGAAGCCATTGAGTACTGCAACCGACGTTCTATTCGCGAGGGTTTGCAGCCTTGTTACACAATTGGCAATGACACGATTCAGTGTGACTTTGACGCAGATGGCTACAGACTGCCAACTGAAGCAGAATGGGAATATGCTTGCCGGGCAGGGACAACTACGCATTACTACACTGGTGACGCCGTTCAGCCACTTGTGGATTGCCAATCTTTCGTAGTTGATGAAGCGCTTTCAGAAGCTGGTTGGTGGTGCAGAAATAGTGATCTCAGAACACATATACCCGGACAAAAAACTCCCAATGCCTTCGGATTGTTTGACATGCACGGCAATGTGAGTGAATGGGTTTGGGATTGGTTCAGTGGTGAAACATACGCGAACTCCAGTAGAATTGACCCTGTTGGTCCTGATTTTGCCACCGAACGAGTAACAAGAGGCGGCTCATGGGATGTCGGTCCGTTTAATTGCCGTTCAGGCTCACGTCAAAAACCACGGCATCCAGATAGAAAAATGCATACGGTAGGAATTAGGTTAGTTCAAACTATACAATGACTTCAATCAAGAATATACGGTGGCTCCTTGCAGCTGGTCTCGTTATTTACATGTTTTCTGTAAATGCGTGTAGCAACCAGCTTCAACCGGTGGACGAAGGAGATATTGCTCCTGAACCACTGGACCCTAATCTTGTTGTTTCCAGTGAAACCTGCCAAACATGTCACCCGCAACACCATGCCGAATGGGAAATGAGCATGCATGCGTACTCTGCTCAAGATCCAATCTTTTTTGCGCTTAACGATATCGGACAAGAACGTTCGCATGGTGAACTGGGTCAGTTTTGTGCCGCTTGTCACACGCCATTCGGTTCTCGTATGGGCGAAACAATCGCGGGCTTTACAAAAGAGAGTCTGTCTGACAAAGCTCTCGAAGGCGTTTCATGTATGGTGTGTCACTCTGCAACCGAGCACAGTATTGGAGAAGGGATCAAAGATTGGCGGTTTGACACGACGTTTTACGGCAACATTCAGAACCCCCAAATGACGGCTGCACATGGAAGTGAGTACTCCGAGTTTTTGACCACTTCTGAGTTTTGTGCTTCGTGCCACAATGTTACCAATCCCAATGGATTTGTTTCAGAGCGCACATATTCCGAATGGAAAGCAAGTATTTTTCCAGGCAGAGGCCTCGATTGTCAGTCGTGTCACATGAAGAGTTCAACAGGCCCAGTTGTACCCGGTGGTCCTGATCGTACAATCCACGACCACATTATGATTGGAGTGGATGTTCCCCTAACAGACTTCCCCGGTCGAGAAGAATCTATCGCTCTTGCGGCCTACAACTTGCAATACGCATTGAAAATGAAGGTTATAGTGCCTGAAGTGTATGAGCCAGATTCTACCATGCGCGTGGTGGTGAATTTGTTTAACGACATTACTGGACACAATCTTCCAAGTGGGACAATTCTGGAACGACAAAT
This sequence comes from bacterium, assembly GCA_030426285.1. Classification (GTDB taxonomy): domain Bacteria; phylum Bacteroidota; class Ignavibacteria; order Kapaibacteriales; family UBA7675; genus JAUHYX01. The sequence continues at coordinate 1,159 of JAUHYX010000160.1, read as the reverse complement.
GTGGGTTGAATTGTTTGCTGTCGACAAAGACAACGGTGATACAGTGTTTAAGACTGGATACTTAGACCCCAACCAGGATCTCTACGACAAACATTCCGAATATGTGAAAGCTGGTGAGCCAAAAGACACGCATCTGGTGCTGTACAATGGTACCGGGTATCGAAATGGAGTGGAAACACCATTCTTTTGGGAAGCAGATGCCATAGAGAATCGCACAATTCCAGCATTTGAGTCGCGCGATGCTGTGTATGATATTCCCGCTTCACAGCTGTTTGATTCTCAAGGCGTAGATGTGCACGTGCGCTTGTTGTTCCGAGCAATGCCTCCTTGGTTGCTGCGAGATCTAGGACACGAAGAACTCGTGGAAAAACTTCCATTGTTTGAAATGGAGTTCAGTTCAAAAGAAGTTGTGAGGTAGATGTAGTCGATATTTATTGACCTTTTCAATGTACGTGTGTAGTTTGACAACTGGGAAGCTAACTTGTCAACGCCTCTGCACAGTAGGATCTCGCAATGTTTGAACTGTATCTCGGCGCTTTAATTTTTGGTGGTGGTCTCTTGAGCCTCTCGTTGCTGTTCGGAGGAGATTCCGATAGCGCCGACGCGGATGTTCATACCGACGCACATTTTGATGCAGACGTGGATGCTGATGTAGATGCTGGCATAGACGTTGAGGCCGATGTCTCAACAGACATGGAAGCTGACACAAACACACACATTGCGCATGGCAGCAGTGACACATCGGTTGGTTTGTCTGCAGTTGCTGAATTTTTTTCGCTTCGAAACGGGTTGTTTTTCTTAGCGTTCTTTGGTCTGACAGGTGTTGTGTTTACACTGCTAGATTACGGTTCGATGATGACATTGGCGTACTCTCTAGTAGCCGGTACTGGGTCTGCTTTTATGGGTTTTAAACTCATGCGCTATTTGCGTGGCTCCGAAACCGGTCAAGCCCTTCATTTGGCTGAGACTACCGGAAGAACTGGAACCGTTGTGGTTGGAATAAGTAGGTCTGCCAAGGGTAAAATTCGCATTCTCAACGCTGGAAGCAGTACAACAATGCTTGCCGCCGTTCACGACACAGCCGCTGCAGATCAATTTGCTGTTGGCGAAAAAGTGGTTGTTGTTCGAGTTATACAGAATGTGGCGTGGGTGGTCGAGT
>JAUHYX010000159.1 GCA_030426285.1 bacterium | reverse complement strand
AAAAAATGATCAACGGTTCGAAAGCAGATGAACAAGCCACGAGTAGTTCAATGAAGTATATGGCCTTTGATGAAATTAAACGTGGCGCATTTTTGGCAGAGACGCCAATGCGACGCTCTGAGCATGCACTTGTGAAGTGGAGTACATTCTTTATCATGCCTCTATTTGCACTCGCAAATGCAGGGGTGACGGTAGAAGGTGACTTTTTCCATAGTCTTGCAGATACGGCCACTTTAGGTATTATCCTCGGTTTATTTGTTGGGAAGCAGCTCGGGATCTTTGGATTTGCCTGGTTAGCAGAAAAGGCCAAAATGTCCAAACTACCAAGCGATATTAATTGGAAGCAATTCTACGGGATGTCAATTCTCGGTGGTATCGGTTTCACAATGGCACTGTTTGTAGCAAACCTCGCTTTCGACGGATACAATCTACTTTTGGGTGAAGCAAAAATTGGTGTCCTCGTCGGTTCACTTCTAGCAGCTGTTTACGGATTGCTCGTTCTTAATAAGGTTCTACCGAGTGAGGAAGAGGTTGACAAGATGAAGAACGATGTAGGTTAAGATCACATCTGAATATTGTGTTCGTACAAAAGGCGAAGTTGTAGAAACTTCGCCTTTTTTGTTTGTTTTCAGCGGTAGCATAAAAAAATTGCTATTTTTCTCCCTGACAAAGCATCACCGAGGATCGTATATGCAATGGCTATCGTGCAAACTGCAGCTTGTCTTTGTTTTGGGCTTAATGGTCACATTCACCAATTTACTCGTGGCCGATGAGGAAACCGATTTGCAGAGTTTGTCGCTAGAAGAGCTGATGAACGTAACTGTGTACACAACCAACCAAAGCGAGGATGAACTACGCGACGTAGCCGCCGCTACGTATGTATTAGACAACGACTTTTTGTCGACTATGAATGTCCGAACGCTTGATCAGGCATTGCGTTTTATTCCTGGCATGCATGTGCAACAACAACAGTATGGGGATGCGAGTATCTCTGTGCGTGGATTTCAGCAGCGCTACAATGAAAACATTCTCTTGTTGATTGACGGCAATGCAGTCTTAGATGTCCGCGGCTCAAGTGCATTCTTCCAGTTTCTCGACAAATTTGATCTTGCAGGAGTTCAGCAAATTGAAGTTGTCGTGGGGCCAACATCAAGCTTGTATGGGGCAAATGCGATGGGTACCGTCGTTAATGTTGTGTACGAAAAAGATGCCGGTGAGATTGTTGAATTCCAGGGTCACACCGAATATCAAAAGCGAGTGGCCAGTACAACTTTAGCGGCACATGGAGGATTCGAAGCTTTTGATGGTGTGTTGTCATACCAAGTGTTTGGGCGTACGGGTGATGGACCAGAATTGTTTGTGGAAGCTGACGCATTCGGCCGCTCAGGCGAGGCTGCCGCCTGGGAAGATGCTTTTGGATTGTACATGCGCTTTGATAGTCCAGATGTTCGCGTCTCCACTAGGATGTACAATCGAAGTGCGGGCGACTATTACGGTTTAGGACCCGTTTTGAATGATTCATCAGAGCAACATGTCGAGTACTATGCGATTCGCGGAGAGTACGAAGTGCCTATCAGTGGCATTGACCTAGAGGTAGCGGCTTATGCGAATCACCAAGTAACCGACAATCTATACTATGTTTACCCAGCAGGTACTATTCCCGACAACACCCCGTTGAGTCCCTACAATGAATACGGTTATGTGGCAAACCCGCTTGCAAAGGAATTGTCAGTAGGGACTGAAATTACTGCTGAAGAACGCATTGGTACGTCGACTATAAAAGGAAAGCTTGGCATCCTGTGGCAGAGCTTGTTCGACGTTGAGCTCTTCTCGACATTTGATCCATTGCCCCTACCAGGACTCACCGATGTCAGTTCCTATTACCCATGGATTGAAGAACAAGATCGTTTGAGTGTATATGGCTTGATACAAACGCGTTTGGAGCTCACAGAGAAGTTGACGTCTGTCTTTGATCTTCGCGTTGATGTCACATCTGACTTTGGTACAGAACTCTCGCCGCGACTGGGTCTTGTGTATCATTTGAACAAGTATTGGTCACTAAAACTTGCAACTGGCAGAAGTTTTAGATCTCCAGACTTTTCCGAAATGTATGTTATCAATACGCCGCTAGCAACTGCAAACCCAGACCTAAAACCTGAACATCAACGCACATTTGATGTAGGTGCACTTTATAGCACATCAGTCTTCGAAACTGAAGTGCGTGCATTTGTGAATGAGATCTCAGATCTTGTTATTCGCGATTCAACCCTGACATTTGTACAGTCAGAAGAGCCAACAACCTATGTAGGACTTGAAGTGCGTTCGCAAGCTATTTTTGCAGACGAATACAGAGTTCTTGTCTCCGGAGCATGGAACACTAAAGCTCGCAAAGGCGATTTGTTGGCAGAAGCACCACAGTTCTCCGGTTCGTTGTCATTGTATTGTCCGATAATCGACCACTTGAGTGGCACAGTTGTGGTCCTCGGAAACTCTGAAATTGGCAGACTCCCATTTGATAGCCGTTTGCCTGTTGAGGGAAGCTATGAGGTTGGCTTTGGATTGCAATGGAAAGTTCAGCACAATTGGTCGGTGACACTAAGTGTAGATGATGCTTTCAATACTCGTTCGGTATATCCATCGGATTTTGAAACTGTGCCCGGAGACCTTGTGGCCCCCGGGCGAACATTCCGACTTTCAGCTTCAATTGCGTTTGTGAACTACAAACCTGCACGCTGTGCCTTGGGTGAACTTGATTGGTAGTTACTTCATCATAGGAACAGTAACGTCAAATTTTTTGGCATTGTTTATCGCTTGTTCGTAACCTGCGTCTGCGTGACGAATAATGCCCATCATTGGGTCGTATGTTAGCACTCTGTCCAAGCGCGCAGCCGCTTCCGGTGTTCCGTCGGCAACTACAACCATGCCTGCGTGCAAACTCATGCCCATGCCAACACCACCACCGTGATGCAAGCTCACCCAGCTAGCACCGCCAATGGCATTCAATGCAAAGTTCAAGTACACCCAATCGGCAACTGCATCTGAACCATCTTTCATAGCTTCGGTTTCGCGATTAGGTGATGCTACAGAACCGCAATCCAAGTGGTCACGTCCGATTACGATAGGTGCAGACACCTTGCCGCTCGCAACCAGATCATTAAACAGCTTACCGGCTTTGGCGCGCTCTCCGTAGCCAAGCCAGCAAATGCGAGAAGGTAGACCTTGGAAACGCAAACTGTTACTCGCCTTGTCTAGCCAGTTGTGCAGAGACGTGTCTTCGGGGAAGAGTTCTTTGAGTGCTCTATCTGTTGTGTAAATATCTTCAGGATCGCCAGACAACGCAACCCAACGGAAGGGACCCTTGCCATCACAAAACAGTGGACGAACAAATGCTGGCACAAAGCCTGGAAAGTCAAATGCATTTTCAACACCATCGTGTTCTTTAGCCTCACCGCGCAGGTTGTTGCCATAGTCGAACACCACAGCGCCATTTTTCTGGAATTCAAGCATCGCTTTAACATGCGTTCCAATAGCTTTGTATGACTGCTTCAGATATTCTTCTTCGTTGCTCTCGCGAAGCACATCTGCCTCTTCCTTGGTATAGCCAATCGGAAAATAGCCGTTCAGGGGATCATGCGCAGATGTTTGATCTGTACACACATCTGGCGTGATGCCGCGGCGCACCATTTCGGGGAGAATTTCAGCAGCATTGCCGAGCAAGCCAACACTAATTGGCGTTTTCTCAGCAACATGGCGATTGATGATTTCCAGAGCTTCGTCGAGACTCGTAGCTTTCACATCACAATAACGATCGTGTATGCGTTTATCAATGCGCGACTCGTCGATTTCAACACACAAAATTGCCGCACCGTTAAAAGTTGCTGCCAGCGGCTGAGCTCCACCCATGCCACCGAGGCCGGCCGTGACCACAAATCGCCCTTCGAGCGTACCGCCAAAGTGTTGACGTGCACATTCAGCAAATGTCTCGTATGTACCCTGCAAGATTCCCTGTGTACCGATATAGATCCACGACCCAGCAGTCATCTGGCCATACATCATCAGACCCTTGCGGTCGAGCTCGCGAAAATGTTCCCATGTTGCCCACTTTGGCACAAGATTACTATTGGCAATAATCACGCGTGGAGCATCTGGTGTTGTGCGCACACGACCAACCGGTTTGCCACTTTGTACAAGCAGTGTTTCATCGCCCTTCATTTCTCGAAGCTGTTCGAGAATTGCGTCAAAACACTCCCAATTGCGAGCAGCCTTGCCGAGACCGCCATAGACAATGAGTTTGTCTGGATGCTCTGCATTCTCAGGATCGAGATTGTTTTGAATCATGCGATAAGCTGCCTCAATTTGCCAATTGGCGCAATTGAGCTCAGTGCCGCGCGGCGCTGTAATCGTGCGTTGTCCTGTAGCGTGTGTCATAAGAGTCTATAGAATAGTGTGAAAATGTTGTGTCGCAAAGATTAGGATCTCGACTGCTTGAACTTCTGCAGCTCTTCTGGAGACTTGCCGTGGGAAAGACAAAGCTCGTGAAGCAGTTCCCATGTATAGATGCCAGTGTTGTGGCCGTCTTTCCAGCCAACTTGAATTGCATAATTGCCGCGGCTATTAATCGCATCAATCTCATGCATGCCTGGGGTAAACACCGGGATTGCAGGCGCCAAAACCTGCTTGCCCATAATGACTTCACCCTTGCAGGAAGCACATGGACAATTGTTGCGCAAATCTTCCAGGGTAATCACGAACTCACTACCATCGCTCCAAGCAATGCGAATGAGGTACGATTCTGGCAAATCAATTTTCGTTGGGATAAACGTAGATTCTTTCATATAGGGGCACGGATGTTAGTCGAATTCCCTAAAATAACGTGTTTGCAACTGATATCATAGTAGAGACGGGGCGTGCCCCGTCTCCATACATACACCTGTCCCCAACTCTATTGTCCATTGAGTCCATTCAGTCCATTGAGTCCATTCAGTCCATTCAGTCCATTCAGTCCATTGAGTCCATTGAGTCCATTGAGTCCATTGAGTCCATTCAGTCCATTCAGTCCCTTACCCCACGTTTAAAGGAAATTTCCCTGAGATTCGTCAGAACAGGTACACTTGATTTGTCGCTTGCGACGCACCGACCTTGCTTTCAATTGAGGAAAAAAAGTGCGAAGTTTGCGAATACAAGTAAAAGCGCAGAATCATCAGTAATACACAGTTCAACCAAAGAAGTTTGGAGTAACAGAAATGGCACAGCCAATTCACTTCACAGATGAGAACTTTGACGCCGAAGTTCTCAAGTCAGACAAACCAGTTCTCGTAGATTTTTGGGCAACATGGTGTGGTCCTTGCCGCATGATCGCTCCGCATATCGACGAATTAGCCGGCGAATACGATGGTCGCGCAAAAGTTGGCAAACTCGACGTAGACAACAACCAGGCGGTTGCAACGCAGTTTGGCATCCGTTCGATCCCAGCCTTGTTGATTTTCAAACAAGGTCAGGTTGTCGATACGCTTATCGGCGCGATGCCAAAAGCAGCAATTGCAGAACGTCTCGAAGCAGTTGTGTCATAAACAACCACATGGTTGCTAAACCGCACAATTGATATATTCTCTCAAGGAGCACCTGTGAAATAGGTGCTCCTTCTTGTTTCTATTTCTCTTCTTACCAATACTGGATTTCATCATGAGTATAATTGTTGATGTACATGGTCGCGAAATTCTCGACTCGCGCGGAAACCCCACTGTCGAAGTAGAACTGTTGCTGGAAAACGGTTCCAAAGGCCATGCCATGGTCCCGTCAGGCGCAAGTACCGGCGAACACGAAGCACATGAATTGCGCGACGAAGACGCCAACCGCTATGGCGGCAAAGGGACACTGCGCGCCGTGAACAACATCAACTCTGTAATTCGCAATAATCTGGTTGGCCTTGATGCAACGTATCAAGCCGAGATAGATGCGCTGATGATTGAGCTCGACGGTACTGAGAACAAGGCTCACCTCGGTGCTAATGCGATGTTGGCTACGTCGCTCGCTTGTGCTCGAGCTGCTGCTGACTCACATGGCTTGCCGCTGTTCGCGTACTTGGGTGGCGTGAACGCGCATCTTCTTCCAACGCCAATGATGAATATTATCAATGGTGGCGCTCATGCCGACAACACCGTAGATATTCAAGAATTTATGATCATGCCTGTTGGCCTTGAGTCGTTCCCAGAGGCGTTGCGCGCAGGTGCTGAAGTGTTTCATGCGCTCAAGAAAGTTCTTTCGGGCAAAGGGTATTCCACGGCTGTGGGTGATGAGGGCGGCTTTGCTCCATCACTGAAATCCAATGAGGAAGCTCTCGATGTTATCCTAGAAGCCATCGAAAAAGCAGGATACGCGCCAGGCGAGGATATCGTGCTTGCGCTTGATGTAGCTAGCTCGGAAATGTACCGCGACGGACAATATGAAATGTTTAAGTCGGGCGGCGAAAAAAGAACCGTCGAGCAAATGGTGGATTGGTATGTAGCGCTGTGCGAACAGTATCCAATTGTGTCAATTGAAGATGGCTTAGCCGAAAATGACTGGAATGGTTGGGCGGCGCTCACTGAAGCACTGGGCGAAAGCGTGCAGCTAGTGGGTGACGATCTGTTTGTGACGAATCAAGAATTCCTACAGCGCGGTATTGACAGCGGTGTTGCCAACTCGATACTCATCAAGTTGAATCAGATTGGTACGCTGTCAGAGACGATGGACGCAATCAATTTGGCGCAGCGTTTTGGGTACAATGCGGTGATCTCGCACCGTTCAGGTGAAACAGCTGATACGACTATTGCTGATCTGGCTGTCGCCACAAATGCAGGGCAAATCAAAACCGGATCCCTTTGCAGAACAGACCGCATTGCAAAATACAATCAACTCCTTCGAATTAATGACTACCTCGGTTCGCGCGCTCAATATGCAGGGTGGGGATCACTGTAAACGCAAGAAATATGAAGCAGACAATAAAGTTTGGTACGGATGGTTGGCGCGGTGTGATCGCGCGTGATTTTACGTTTGAAAATGTTCGTTATGTAGCCTTGGCTGCAGCAAAACTCGCCAAGAGAATTGAAAAGGGAACAGACAACATTCCGAGCATCGTTCTCGGGTATGATGCTCGCTTCTTGTCAGCGGAATTCGCAAAAGAAGTAGCACAAGTTCTCGCAGCACAAAAGGTGCAAGTACTCCTAACAGACGGCATTGCCACAACTCCGCAAGTGAGTTTTGCAACAAAAAAACGCAAGGCAACATTTGGCATTATTATCACAGCGAGCCACAATCCCGCTGAGTACAATGGGTTCAAACTCAAAGGCACATTTGGTGGCCCCTCGTACCCCGAGCAAGTTCAAGAGTTGGAAGACATCTTGGCCAAAATCCTGGACAAGCAGCCAACTGTGAAACTCGCCGACTACCGCAAAGCTGTGAAAGACAAAGTGATCAAGGAATTTGATCCGCGTACAACATACTTCTCTCATTGCGCTCGCAAGTTAGACCTTGAAGCAATTCGTGAATCAGGTCTGCGAGTTCTTTACGATCCCATGCACGGCGCCGGCATTAACACGATCAAGAACTTTCTACCAGAAGCCAATGAAATTCACGGTGAGTGGAATCCTGGTTTTGGCAATCTAGATCACCCAGAACCAATGGGAGAGTACTTGAGTGAACTCAAGCAACAAGTACGCGAGGGCGGCTATGATATTGGCATTGCAACAGATGGTGATGCCGACAGAGTTGGGCTGGTAGACGCGCAGGGCAACTTCGTTGACTCGCATCGTATTTTCATGTTGTTGTTGAAATATTTGGTTGAAGACAAGAAAAAGAAGGGCGCAGTTGCCAAAACCGTTTCTCTAACCACCATGGTTGAGAAATACTGTGAAGCCAAAGGCCTCAAACTCTTCCAAACACCGGTTGGCTTTAAGTATATCGCCAAGCTCATGGTCGAAGAAAAATTGCTGTTGGGTGGTGAAGAGTCTGGCGGTTTGGGAACGAATTTGCATATACCAGAACGCGACGGGCTTTTTAACGCGCTGCTCGTAATGGAAATGATGGTCAAGCGCGGCAAATCCCTCAGCGAGTTGTGCCATGAACTCGACGAAGAGTTTGGTGTGCACCGCTATCGCAGGAGAGATGTGCGCGTGACTGAGGCTATTAAAAAACGCGTTCTCGAAGCATGTCAATCTGCTCCGACAACAATAGCTGGATATAAAGTCGTGCGCCATGATAACACCGATGGCTACAAATTCTTCTTTGAGCATGGCTGGTTGCTCATTCGGGCATCTGGAACCGAACCTCTGCTGCGTTACTACGCCGAATCTGACAATCTCGAGCATGTGAATGAACTTCTTGATGCAGGACTAGCCTTATAGATTGTTGGCCAATATTGACTATTGAATTTTTCTTTGAGGGAGCTACACAGGCTCCCTCTTTTTATTCTGCCTGTAAAATTGTATTATCCTCTCAGACCACACATTCCACACCTATTCGCACGAGAAAAACCAGTCTTTCTTACAACATAAATGGGGTGAAGAATGCAACCCTTTGACTCAGCCCACATCCGGAATGTTGCTCTGTTAGGTCATTCCGGCTCCGGTAAAACAACACTTGCAGAAACTATGTTGTTTGAAGCCGGAGCAATAAACC
>JAUHYX010000158.1 GCA_030426285.1 bacterium | reverse complement strand
GTGAATATGTACTACTCGGCTGCATTCCCGGATTCGGCTGACGCAATACTCACCGCTCGCAGGCTCGCGTCATTAGGATTCAACTGCGTGCGATTCCTCGGTATTGATTATTCCAACTGGAACGCCTCGTCGGTACTGCAAAACGCCTCTGAAGGGGGCAGCAACAGATTGTCTGAAGATCGCATGAAGCGTTTTGACTGGTTCGTGTATCAGCTGAAGCAACACGGGATCTACACGCATATTCCGCTCCACTCTCGCAGGCAAGCGCGAGCGCAAGACAATGTAACACTTTGGGATTCTATCCCATATCAGTCGCGCATAGTTGTGTACTACGACCAAGATCTACGTCGAGCGTACAAAGAATTCGTTTCACTGTTGCTCAACCACCGGAATCAATACACTGGCAATGCATACAAAGACGAACCTGCGCTGGCGTTTATCGACATACTTGACGATCAGTCGCTGTTTCAAATGTGGCGCATATATGGCCTCCAAGCTGGCGATTACACCAACTTTTCCCACTACCATGCAAGTCAACTCGACACACTTTGGCACGATTGGCTGCGCGCTAAATACGAACATCAAGAAGCATTGGAACAGGCATGGGCTGGGGCAACAAATGAAGACGAGATTCAAACATTAGCCAACGGAAGCTTTGAGAACGCCTATAGCGCAAACTGGCAATTGTCTGTGAACCAAGCCGCCCGCGCTATAGCACACCCAACGGAGTGCGAAGTGTCGGAAGGAGAATTGGCGTATCACATACGCATCGACAATGTCGCCAATCCGCCAGTCTTGACGCATATCCAACTGCGAAATCAAAGTTTTACAGTAGAACGAGGTGCGACATACAGACTCGAGTTTGACTCTAAATCTGAGTTTGGCACTCGTGAAATTCGAGTTGACCTGTACAACAGCATCGCACCTTACAATCAGTACGGACTATACAATCAACGGGTATTTACATCCGACGAGTGGACACATCACTCACTTGAATTTCGCGCCACTGCAACCGATGAATTTGGTGGGATCTTGCGACTTTTCTTCGGAGATAGTGACGCCGACCTCTTTCTCGACAATTTCACCGTGACAAAGCTTGCCGAGACGGGACTTGACGAGAATGAACTGCTCGATGACATCACTGTGCGACGCATCGCGTACGACGAGCTGAGCTCTGTCCCTATACAACGCGCCGCCGATATGGTTGAGTTCTACATGAGTCTGGTTGAGGATTTCTACCTCGATATCAAGTCTTATGTCAAAGATGATCTTCAGTGCAGCAAACCTCTTGGTGCTGCTGGTATATATGACGGTGTTATGGATGTTGCACTCGCCGCTCATCTCGATTTTACAAGCCCGTATACTTCGTGGGATTATGTTCGCAATTCTGGCGAAGACGACACATGGGCAATTGCCGCAAATGGAATGTTGAGCAGCACGTATGCTGGCAATCTACCGAATCTGACTAAGGCAAAAATTGACGGCAAACCCGCAATTGCTTCAAGACTGTACATGCCATTTCCAAACCCATTTATGAATGAACTGAGCACTGTTTGGCCGGCATATCTGCAGTACCAAGACTTTGACGGCATGTATCTTTGGTACTATGCCACAAACTCGAGTGAGCTGTTGTCTAGCGAAGTTCCACCGCGCGACTTTTACGCTCTTCGCAACAATACGGCTCTCTTGGCCACGCTGCCACTTGCTTCACATGCTTTTCGCAATGGCTCGTTTGAAACATATCAAGAGCACATCGCACTGCAGCAACGCGAGCAAGACATTGTGTACCCTCCTTTTCAAGCCGGTACATACTGGTTACAGAGTTCGGCCGACAACCGCATCAACCTGTTTCGCGGTGTGTCGTGGATAAATTTCGAGGCAGACGTTCAATCAGCATATCCACAAAATGATGTCTATGAAATCACTGGCGGTGAGGGTCTAGATCTATCCAACATGAAAACAGATACTGAGCAGATTCTGTGGAATGCAGAAGAACAGTTCTTTACCGGTTACACTGGGTCATATCTCGTTGTACAAGGACTGCTCAATGGTCAGCTCTTAGACTTTGACGACATACTTGTTGGGCAGAACAACAATGCCATGCCGGTTGCGGTGCAATGGTACTCTCTCGACAACGAAACAGAACTCGCACAGGCAGAGTCGTCCCTACTCACAGTCTCCACCCGTTCACACCTCAGTGGTTCAACATGGGAGCCTCAGGGATCGTTGTGGCGCTACGAACAATGGGACGGGCATGTTCAGTTAGAGTCGGCAGAAATTGAATTCATACTTGAGTCGGATGCCGAGAGCTTGCTCGTCTTCCCTGTGAATCAATTCGGCATTCGACAACAGAATCCAATTCAGGCCACAAAATTTGGCAATCGATTTCGATTTGTAATTGACCAAACGGAAACACCCAATGTGTGGTATCATGTTGTTCAGCAATTCTCGACTTCGAGTCGCGAAGAACCGCAAGCATTGCCTGTGGCAGAAGCAGCAGTATTTCCATTGCCAGCCAGTACGCATCTCACAGTTGCGGGCTCCTGCGCTCAACATATTTCGAGCGTGAGAGTGTGTCTCGTAGACGCAGCTGGGCGCACAGTACAGAAGCAGGACCTGTCTACACAAAACGGCCAGTTTCAGACCAGAATGAATGTGAATACCGTTCCAGCCGGAGCATATACAATGACGATTGCTTGTGGTGAAACAATTCTTCACAAAAAGATAATTGTAAAACGGTAAGACCTTTTTTCAGATGCCGTGTCTCTCAATATGAACACAAGTAATACATGAAAGACGATTTCTGTGATTATAGCGACGAACAACTTTACGCCACTCTATCATCCAAAAAGCGGATTGCGGAACGGGCGTTTGGTGAGCTGTACTCCAGACATTCTCAAAAGATTTACGCGTATTGCTTAAAGGTTCTGCGCAACCCGGATGAAGCGGGAGATATTTTTCAGGAAACATTTCTACGGCTTCACAAATGCGCTTTGAAAAAACAAGAAGTTCGCAACGTTCCCGGATTTTTGCTCACAATTGCACGCAATCTGTGTCTGAATCACAAACGGGATTCGAAATTGACAGTGGAAGTGGAAGACTATCATCAGGTAGTCGACCCAAATACAAGGAGGGATTCCCGAGAGTACTTGCAACTCATTGATGACGCCTTACAACAACTTGATCACGACCTCAGAGAGGCATTTGTGTTCAAAGAGTATCAAGGCATGAGGTACAAAGAAATAGCATCTATAACAGGTGCGTCGGTGCCAGCTCTAAAGAATAGAGTGTGGCGGGCAAGAGAAGCAATAAAAAAGATTCTCGCGCCGTATCGGGATGAACTAGAGCAAATGAAGGATTGACAATGGCTGATAAAGTAGACGACATATTGCACAAACACCTCGACGGTGACCTCACGGAAAGTGAGCACTTGGGGTTGTTGAACTCACTGCAACACGACAGTGAACTGCGAGCCGATCTCGCAGAGCTGGAGATGGTGCGTGACATGGCGCGAGAAAGTCACAGTGCAGTCACTGTTCCTGCTGCTCAAACCGAAAAATTGTATGGAGCCCTTGGTTATTCGATACCATCGGAACCAATCGCTGCCATTCCGGCTTGGATGCGTTATGGTGCAGTTGCCGCAGCAGCTTCGCTCATCACTGCAGGTGTTATGTCTATCGACTCCAGCACCGGTGGCAATAATCCAGAGAGTGCTACTGCTCAAAATATCGCGGCTCAAACGGAACAGGGCTCAACAACTTCAGATCCTGTAGCAACATCGAGTGCGATGTTGCCAACCGATCTGCAAACGAATCAACAGGAAGTTGTACATGTTGAGAGATCACAAGCGCCAACAGCAGTCAATAGTGTGAAAGAGCCTGTTGGAACTACGCCAGCTTCTGAGAAGCAATCACATGTCGCTACTTCGGTCAACAGTGCAGAGACAATAGAAGTTGCAGAGCACAATGCCGTACAGTCGGCAGCGAATGAGAGTCTGAATCTTCAACCGATTGGACGCACTTTGGCTTTGGCCAGTTCAAGTGTTGCTGATATGACGATTCAGGATAGTCGCTTGCAAACAATTCATGCTTCCGCACCATCATTTGGTGTGATAGAAGAAGCAAATGGTGCATTTAGCTTGTCGTACAGAACCATCAACTCCACGTCCGATGTGGCTGTTGATGTTCCAACTCAAACCATCAATCAAGCATATGCTGTGACGATTGGGTACGAGCTTGACGACAATCTCACGTTGTTGGTCGAAGGAGGCCAAGAACACTTTGCACAACGATTTATGACTACAACAGATGCCGGACGACCGGTAGAAATACAGCAACAGCCATTTGTAACGTGGCTTACCGCAGGGGCACGATACGAAATGCCACTGATGAAGCTCAACTCTGACATTCTCATTTCTCCATTCGTTCAGACTACAGCTGGTGCTGCTTTTCAACAAGGGAACGGATTCCTCGGTCGCGGTGTTGTAGGCACTGTAATTCAACCTTTGTCTTGGTTTAAGGTTGTAGCAGGATGGGAATATTCAACATTCGTATACACTACCGCATCCGGTAGTGAAAGTACTGTTAACAACGGTTTAACCATAGGCGGAATGATACAACTGCGTTAGGAAACAATATGAAAATGCGGGCTGTTTTCTTGGTTGCAATCGCCGCCTATGGTCTTTTTTCTTGTAAAAATGCTGAAGATATCGTAGTTCCCAAAACCGTGACGGAAACGGCGCGGTTTGTGCTCCCGCAAGAGTCTGTGCAAGGTGTGTGCACACAATCCTATGTTTCTGAAGGCCCTTCAGGATCTGAGTCTACCCCCATCCTCCTTTTACCTTCTTCGGCCATGGTTTTTGATACAGTCGGTGTAGATACCACATACTCTTTTGACCTTGCCCTCTCACTGCAATTTGTTGGTGATGCCTCAATTCCACTGCTTGATTCTGCTCTTCTTCGTTTCGAGAATATTCAGTCAGATTCGGCATTGATTGTTGCAGACAACCGCACGGACGGTGAGAATACACCAGCTGGAAGAGTGCATGTTACGTTTCCTGACCGTGCACCTTTCTCGATCGACCCTTTTGTAGGTGAACCGATCAACCACATTGAGTGCCGGCTTTGGAAACAGAACGACAATACCCTCATGCTGTCGTTGTTCTTCGAATCTGACAATGGTACGCTGTCCCTTCCTGACCCCGGACGTTTGGTGGTAGATGGTCGACTGAATATCGATCTCTCACAAGCAGAAGTTGTTGTCGAACACATTGAATAGTGTGCATTCATTCCTCACGAACTACTCTAGGCACCAGGTAAAAATCTGGCCTACATACCAATCAACTCTCAACAAACTCGTACATTTGTACTTCACAGTTTGAGATAGGAGTTGAAATGATTCAATTGGCAGTAAACATCGACCACGTTGCAACGATCCGACAAGCACGTGGTGAATCTGAACCCGATCCAGTAGCAGCCGCTGCAATAGCAGAATTAGCTGGTGCAGTTGGTATTGTGTGTCATTTGCGAGAAGATCGCAGGCATGTACAAGATCGCGATGTACAGTTGTTGCGACAGACAGTTTCGACTAAACTCGATCTCGAAATGGCAGCAAATGATGAAATCATAGCGTTTGCTCACAACCTCAAACCAGAACTCGTAACACTCGTTCCTGAAAAACGCGAGGAACTCACCACGGAAGGTGGATTGGACGTAGCGTCACGCACGAGCTACTTTCATGAGCTCACCAAAGAAATGCAGCGCCATTCTATTGAGGTGTCGTACTTCATAGAACCGGATGCATCACAGATAGAGGCTGTACACTTCACTGGTGCTGAGGTAGTAGAATTTCATACCGGTACGTTTGCAAATGCCAGATCACATGCCGAACAACGCGCACAACTCAAACGCTTGCAACAAGCGGCAGAAGTAGCTCATCACGCTGGGTTGCGCGTCACTGCAGGTCATGGTATCAACTACGCCAATGCGCACTTGATGAAAGAAATTCCGCATCTGCATGAAGTGTCGATTGGACATGCCATTATTTCGCGCGCGGTGTTCTCGGGGCTTGATACTGCCGTTCGCGACATGATTGCGCTACTCAAGTAGAGATTCTAGCTGTTCCTCTAAGGCTTCAGCTTTGTCATGTGAATCCTGATACTCGTCCCAATCTAGAACAAGCTCTACGGCTTCGAGACTCGCTTCATATTGCTTGAGTTCAAACAGGCATTCGGCTCGCCTGAGCATGGCTAGAATACGAAAACCGGTTGGTTCATCGCGGTCTAGGCGTTGTGAAAACTCTTCACATTTCACAAAATAACGCACTGCCGTTTTGTATTCACTCTTGCGTTTCAATGCCAGCCCTATGTAGTACATCGCCTCTCGGGCGGTAGTATTGTCGTACCCCGTCTTGCGCTCCATGCACCGCAAGAGAGCGCTGCGCCACTCTTGTTCCATTTCGGTCCAGAAGCCACGCCTGACCAAACAGCGAGCATAGTAGCGGTGAAAGTAAGGATTCATTGGAAAACTATCGAGCAGTTTACGCGCCGTTGATTGCGCCATTTTGTAGTTTTCTTCAAACTGATAATACACTTGTAGCAGTGTAACCTGCGCCTCCACAGCTGCATAACGCGCGTAGTCAGCAGCATGGTGCAATTCAAGCAAGCCGCGTTCTCTGTCACCTGGCGGCATGAACCACATTACCGGTTTGAGCATTGGATGTGTTTCGGGAATAACGTCAGCAAAGTACATGTAGACACCCGAGCCCAGCATAATATCTGGGTTTGACGGAGCCATTTTTTTGCACTTCATAACGATATCTAGGGCAGTTTTTCCGTCAGCTGCTGCGTCAACAAATTGCTTGCGCTTTACTAAAAACCGTCCCCTATAACCGAGGATTCCACCTTTGAAGAACAGTCCAGTAAGGTCAACGGGGTTCTTGTGCAGCAAGGCGTTACAAACTTTTAGAGTGGAGTCGACCGAGGCAAGAAAGTCGTCGTCCCACACTGTCGTCTCAGGATACGCGGTGATGCGCCAATACAGCACCATGGAGTGCATGAAATTTCCAGCAGGGTGCTCAGGGTACTTCTCGCGCAGATTGGTAAATGAGGCTGCAGCGGAATCAAACTCGAAATTATACACGAATTCGATACCGCTGCGCATAATGCTATCTGCTTCTGTGCTGAGCAACGACCACTGCCCGAACGAGCTTTGCGTCGAAATCAAAACAGAAACAACAAGCAGGACAATCCTATTGTTCAGCCAGCGAAGCACAGTGTTTTTTCACATATTCCCACATAGCGTCTTCAACTTCTTCGTGTTCCTGTCCTTTGATCATGTGTTTGAGTTGAGGACAATACGACGAGTACGAGCCCTCACCAATTCTTTTGATCAAAACTTCGTAGTCTTCCGGTTTTGTGCTGGTTCCAGTTGCGTTTTCTGACATGTGAGTATCCTTGAATTGTTATGCTTCTTCTAGTACTTTTACTGCCGCTCTAGTCTGTGTGGTAACAGAAACTTTG
The DNA here is from genome assembly GCA_030426285.1 of bacterium. Taxonomy (GTDB): domain Bacteria; phylum Bacteroidota; class Ignavibacteria; order Kapaibacteriales; family UBA7675; genus JAUHYX01. Next base: position 1,281 of record JAUHYX010000158.1, on the reverse strand, counting down.
TCAGCAAATTCTTCTGCCTTAGAAGCGTGTACATGAACAACATATTGTACAGTATCTGTATACACTTCTTCAAAGGACACAGCATATTCATTCATTAAGCGCTTGATAATGTTGATGTCTTCATAGCTACAGTACACGCGCACTGGAATTGTCACATGTACTGTTTTCGGCGTACACAACTCCAATGCCATCTCAGCTGCAGACGAATACGCACGGGCTAGACCGCCAACACCGAGCTTCACTCCACCAAAATAGCGTGTTACAACAACGGCAATATCACAAAACTTATATTTCTGTATTGAAAACAGCATAGGTTTACCAGCAGAACCAGAAGGTTCGCCGTCATCAGCCGCTCGAAAGTTCATTCCCAACGGGCCCAAGCGATAAGCAAAGCAATTGTGGGAAGCATCGTAGAACTCTCTGCGAATATCATCCACAAATGCCATCGCCTCATCCTTTGTAGTCACCGGAGCAACAGAAGCAATAAACCGCGACCCCTTCACTTTCAACTCTTCGCGCTCGCGCGCCTCTATGGTCAAGTACGTATCAACCTTGTTCTTCTTTCTCATTATGCAAATATAGGGCGCATACGTTCCACATCACAACTTCAGACAGGTTCTCTAAGAGAATCACATACTACATTCATGTGAGCCAGCATTGCCGTGCTCCTTCCTATTGGTCAGTCATGAAATGGCTTATAGAACGCTTTTCGAATTGCTACCAACACTGTCTCAGCTTTGCTGCGATTTGGCTCAGCAGGCAGGACGCTGTTATCAAATTGGGTGGGCAGATTGCCAAGAATCTTGTCACTCATGTCCAACAGTTCTTCATAACTATATTTCCCGTTTCGAATTTCAAGGAGAAATGTTCGATCCGATCTGCGAACATTCAACTTCCCCTCCAGTGCAATTTCCTGTGCTGTCAATAGAAGGCGGAATGTGTGCATCATGTTCTTGCTGTCGTAGTTTCGTCCCTCTAGCGATGTATCAGCAAAACGCCTCTGATTCCTCTTCTCAACCCACGACCAGTACTCTCTATACTGTTTACAGTATGCGGAATAGACGTCTTTGTTAAAATATATCAGTACTTGCGGGCTCTCACCTTGAGCAATATTGGAGAGCACTAGGTCTCCAGTATGTTCGCCTCGAACTAGTCCTTTGTACGTTGTGGCGGTGTTTCCCCAATACACATTGTAGCACATCGGCATGTTTGGCACTCTACTTGCGCCGCATTCTTCATGGGTTATTCCTGCCCGAAGTAGCACCTCTTGCAGGGGAACAG
>JAUHYX010000157.1 GCA_030426285.1 bacterium | reverse complement strand
AACTCTTCAACGGCCTTTACGATACCGTCGATTCCGGAGTCTTCAAGACCAGGGTTCACGATGAACGTGGTCTCATAAGCACGCTTCTTCAGCATTGAGTGCTCCTTCGGTTTATGATAATTATCACAGCCCCTGACATGCTTTGAACTATATCGCATTCAGGAGCAGGAGAAAAAAGAATACAAATTTACGTATTGTTGTGTTTTGTACCAAAAGAACATGTTTATAAACCCGATGTGAGGTCACATGATTCTTCGCAATTTCTTGCTCTACATAGTCATTCTCTGTTGTGCAATTTCTACAGATGTTATTGCCGATGAGCACGACTCACAACAACTGCTGTTTTCCCCACTTCTCGCCTCGCCTTTCGAAGCGCGGTTGGGATATGTGTACGAAGCTTCAGACGATAAAATGCGCTTGGATATTGGGCATAGCCTCGACGTTCTTACTTTGATGAGCGATTCTAGCAATTCTGTTACTCTCGGTGCAGATATGATGACGTGGACGAGACTGCGTTCGGCCGGAAGCTTTAAGTTCCCGGTAGAAACCACAGATTTCTATTTTGGGTTTAATTCTGCCTGGAAGTGTGAACTGGATGCTGGTTCGCTCGTGTCGCGTTTTCGTTTGGCGCATATCTCTTCACATATTGTCGATGGATATGAGGGTGAGCGCGTGCCGTTCACTTATAGCCGCGAATTTGTAGAGGTGCATGCTCGCTTTACGCCTACCGCTTCTCCGGTCAGTGCGTATGTGGGTTCACAAATCCTATTCTCAACCATACCAGATGGTTTTAATGTGTTCACTCCGCAAGTGGGCATTGAGTATGTACATTCTCTTTCACACCAATTTCACGTTGTTGCAGCCTATGACTTTCGCCTTGCTTCCAGTTTAAGCGCTGAAGTTGGCACACATGCAGCTGTGCTTGGTCTCAACATCGGCACACTCAATCAACCGCACATTCGTTTACAGGCTCTTTGGTACAAAGGCCTCAGTTTTCACGGCATGTTTTTCGATGACATCGATTCCTATGCCGGCGTAGCAACGTACTTCGTGTTTTAGCGTATCTCTTCTCTTATCATCCATATTGTTCTGTTTCTGCTAACCTGGCTTACAACAACGTGGGCTGGTGCGGTTTGGGCTGGCAAAGACCCCCTGAGCAACATTGAGTTTTTGTGGTCTGGGCTTCACTATAGCGTACTGCTGCTGGGATTCATCACTGCCCATGAATTCGGTCACTACTTTGCAGCAAAAGTGCACAAAGTAAAAGCAACTCTCCCCTACTATTTACCGGTGCCATTCTTCTTTGGAACCATGGGAGCGGTAATACGCATCAAGAGTGAAATTAAAGACAACAAGGCATTGTTCGATATTGGCGTTGCTGGGCCTCTGGCTGGCTTTGTTGTGTGTCTCACATACCTGATCATTGGGTTTGCAACACTGCCAGACATCAACTTCATTTTGGAGATTCATCCCGAAAATGCCGATTTGAGCTCTTGGCCTCAACACGGTTTGTTCTTTGGATCAACACTTCTACTTGAAGGTTTGAGCGCTCTGTTCGCAAATGCAGGCGGCTGGATGCCTCCAATGAATGAAATCTACCACTACCCATGGTTGTGCACAGGGTGGTTTGGCATGTTTGTAACCGCACTGAATATGTTGCCAATTGGGCAGCTCGACGGAGGTCATATTGCATACGCAATGTTCGGAAAAACTCAGCATCGCATTGGTTCTTTTGTGTGGCGCTTGATGTTTTTTCTGGGTGTCGGAGGTGTGCTGGGGCTCTCGCGCAACCTGCTAGCTACGCCCAACCCTTCTGAGCTCTACATGACATTGCAGAACGCTCTCAACTGGTTGTATTCTGCTGCTCCTTGGTGGCTAAATATGTGGGAAGGATGGATGTTTTGGGCCATTATGGTTCGGCTGTTCATTGGGGTTCGTCATCCAATAGTTAGCAAAAGACAGTCGTTGGGTACTGTCCGTACAATTCTAGGCTGGCTGAGCTTCATCATCCTCATAGTGAGTATCTCGAACACTGTGTTTTACGAGGTTCCACTGCCAAACTCTGCGCTGAAAATTGCAACGCAACAGTATTTTCATTAAATTTCTAGTCTTTTGCAGAAAATCTGCAGAAAAATATTTAACCCATTTGACACTGTGAAGATCCCGCATGGCTGAGATTGCATATGAGCCGGTAATTGGACTTGAAGTACACGCGCAATTGAAAACGAAAACAAAGATTTTCTGCGGGTGTTCGACAACATATGGTTCGGTACCAAACACACAAGTGTGTCCGGTGTGTTTAGGTCATCCCGGAGCACTACCAGTATTGAATAAGGAAGCGGTGCGTTTTGCAGTAAAAATGGGAATTGCAACGCACAGCTCAATTCGCGAACTCAGCACATTTTCACGCAAGAACTACTTTTACCCCGACCTTCCAAAAGGGTATCAGATTTCGCAGTTTGAAGATCCGCTGTGTTACAACGGGCATATTGAGCTGGAGCTCGAAGATCAGTCCACCAAAAAAATTGGCATCACCCGCATTCACATAGAAGAGGATGCTGGAAAATCGATTCACGATATTGATATTGATACATTGGTTGACTTGAATCGTTCCGGTGTTGCCTTGATCGAGATTGTTAGTGAGCCAGACATCCGCTCTGCGAGAGAAGCTTGGCACTATTTGCAGCAGATCAAACAGATTGTTACGTATCTCGGTATTTGCGATGGCAACATGGAAGAAGGTTCTCTTCGTTGTGATGCCAATGTCTCTGTTCGCCCAGTGGGTCAGGAGCAATTCGGGACCAAGACCGAAGTCAAGAACATGAACAGCTTTCGCAATGTAGAGAAGGCTATTGAGTTTGAAATCAATCGCCAAATCGAATTGCTACAGTCCGGCGGAGAAGTTGCCCATGAAACGCGTATGTGGGACGGCAACAAACAGATTACGCGAGTTATGAGAAGCAAGGAAATGGCACATGATTATAGCTATTTTCCTGAACCAGATTTGCCGCCATTGCGCTGTACTGAAGAGTGGGTCGACACAGTTCGTAAGAGCATGCCGGAACTTGGGTTGGACAAAAAACGCCGCTTTATTTCTGAATACAAACTGCCTGATTATGATGCCGGTGTTCTCACGCAGGACAAAGCCACGGCAGACTACTATGAGCAGGCATGCAACGCTCTGAAAGAACAAACACACGACCGCTACAAATTGGTCAGCAATTGGATTATGACAGAAGTGATGCGTGTGCTGTCCGAAAAGAAAATTTCGGTTGAAGAGTTTGCAATCCCAGCTGAACATATTGCTGAAGTGGTGGACTTGTATGCCGCCGAGAGTATTTCATCGGCAGGTGCCAAAGAGGCATTTGCAGATATGTTGGAGTCGAATGAGGCACCACAATTGGTGGTGAACCGTCTAGGACTCCTACAAGTATCCGACGAATCATTCATCGAAGAACTCGTAGATGCGGTTCTCAGTGAGAATCAAGACGCGGTTGCAAAATTCTTAGACGGCAAAGACAAACTGTTTGGCTTTCTCGTAGGCCAAGCAATGAAGCAGTCTCAAGGCAAAGGAAATCCAAAGAAAATCACTGCCTTGCTGCGCAGTAGATTGGAAGCCTTAAAAGGCTGAGCTACACAGTAGCAAACACGCTCGCGCGGCAGAGCCGGAGACATTGTCGCAAATCTTTACTCAACGCTATTTGTGAGGAAAACATGCCACTTCCAAAGACAGACGTAATCTGGAGAAATGGAGAGTTTATCAAGTGGGAAGATGCTACAACGCATATCTTGTCACATGCTATCCATTATGGCACAAGTTGGTTCGAAGGCATACGAGCTTACGAAACGAAAAAAGGTGTTGCAGTACTGCGTTTGCGCGAACACATGTCGCGTTTGGGACAGTCTCTAAAGATTTACCACAGCACTCTCCCATTCACGACAGATGAATTGTGTGATGCTACCATCGAGCTCCTAAAACGAAACAATCTTAAGAGTTGCTATATTCGTCCTATCGTTTTTCGCGGGTACAACGAGTTGGGCGTTTACCCATTGAACTGTCCACTAGAAGTTGCAATTGCTGCTTGGGAATGGGGCAAATACTTGGGTGCTTCTGCGCTTGAAGAGGGTGTCGAAGTGTGCGTTTCTTCTTGGAACCGCATTGCTCCAAACACGCTACCTACCATTTCTAAGGCCGGTGGCAACTACATGAATGCACAGCTTATTCGCATCGAAGCCAACAACAATGGCTACGACGAGGGGATTGCATTGAGCACCAATGGTTATGTGTCAGAAGGATCAGGGGAGAATATTTTCCTCGTTCATGACAACAAGCTGTACACAACGCCAATGTCGGCTTCGATTTTGCCGGGAATCACCAGAAATAGTGTTGTTCGCATTGCAGCTGAACTGGGGATCGATGTTGTGGAAACACAAATTCCACGTGCGATGTTGTACACATGTGACGAATTGTTTTTTACAGGAACAGCGGTAGAAATCACACCTGTCCGAACCGTGGATCGTATCCCTGTAGGTGAAGGCACCGTGGGTCCGATTACTAAGCAAATTCAGGATCGTTTCTTCGGCATTCTAACAACCGGCGACGACCCATTTGACTGGTTGACATTTGTAGACTAATTCTTAGTGTAGGTCGAGTTGCACTCCTAAAGTAACAGACCTACCAGGCATTGGGTAACCAAGAATATGTTCGTATTGAACATCAAAACTATTGCGAAGGCTCACGAGAACGTGGGCCTTTGTCGTTTCTGAAACTTCGAATGCCCGCTTGATCCGCACATCTACGACACTATATGCTGACAACGCGCTTCCAGCTGTGTTTCCTGCCAGTGCAAATCGCTCACCAGTGTATGACACATCTGTGCCAAGAACAGCCCAAGGCAAGTGGTAGCTCGCGGCAACAACGGCCGCAAATTTAGGACTGTACGGAGTTGAATTCCCCTTGTTGATTGACCCCGGCGTAGCAATCTCTGAGTCTGATATTGTTGCAGTTGCCTCCAGCGAAAATTCGTCTACACAATAAGCAAACTCTGCTTCCAAGCCGTAGCGATGAACACTGTGAAAATTGAGAGCTGTAATACTCGCAGCTCCACTAGGCGCAGCAGAAATCATGTCGGTCAACCAAGCACTGTAAAACGTTGTCGACACCGCAACATCTCCAGCAAGGTACTCGCCAACCAACTCCCACTGATGACTAATTTCAGGTTTGAGCTCTGTATTGCCAAAATTCAAGAAATACAATTCGTTAAGTGAAGGCCACCGCGCAGCGATACGCCAAACGGCACCTATGGAAACGGAACGCGACAGCTTCATGTCGTAGCCAATTCCACCCACAGGCAGAGGTCTGAATAGAGAATTCGTCATGACACCTAGTTCCGCCGTCACCGACCCTCCACTCAACACTCCATCTTCAAACACGTGTGAGTATTGCAGTTCAGCGGTAGATACGAAGCGTACAGGCTGGCCCGAAATACTACCACCGACACTCTCAGCAGCCTCCCGAGCGCCGTAGACAATAGCACTGAGAAGTGATTGGTTGGACAGCGAGACAAAGTACTCTACGTTCCCTGAGATTCTCAATTCGCGATATTCTTCTTCATATCCATCGCCACCTCCAAATGCTGCGGCAGGATCGTGAAATCGTTGTTCTTCACGATATGCTCCAACTGAACCAACCAAGAGCCCACCACCTACTTCTCCATGCCATCGAGCTACAGTAAGCGCAACAAATTGATTGAGTGACGCCTGTTCAACAACACCAAATTGCGAAACAGCTGAACGAGGAGATCCACCTCTAGAGTCCGTCACGGCTGAATACCAGTCCACCGCCTTACCTTGCATCAAAAACCCAATCTGATGAGATTCGGAATTGTTCCCAATGCGTTCGACATCGTTGCCACGACTATCAACAAAGCCAAAGTTACCCTCTGACTGATGCCAAGAATACGAGGCTCCGACTCCAATGCTCGAATCTACAGGCATACCTCCTCTTGCCGCCAAGGTTTTAGTTCCAAAACTCCCAATTCCAGCTCCCATTTCAGCTGCAAAGTGGTTATCCAAAGGTTGTACATCTAGCTGTAGTGACCCCGAAATCGATCGCGCTGAACCGGTAGACAAGCCAGTGACGCGCGTGACACTGGCAACATCTGCAAGCGGAATAACGGCCAAATTGGATGCCCCTCTGAGACTGGAGTTCAGTGGCAAGCCGAGGATCACAACTGAAGAGTGGTGAGCGGGTGAATTGCGAACAGAAAAACTAGTTTGTTGGCTCCCGGTTTGGGAAATATGCACTGACGGCAACTGTCGAACCGACCTAAAATCACGCGAGAACACATCCTCCATCTCTCGCACACGATGTGTTTGACGTGCTCCGAAGTCCAATGCTCTTTGGGCTGTAACTACCACTGTGTCACTCTCAGGTTGCGCATGCAACGTAGAGTCCTGTGCCACAGTGGTAGCAACACCCAATAAGAAGCAAGCAACTATTGTTGCAAATCGTTTCACTGAACGGTGTGTACAGTGCTGTTTGTACCCACAACAATGAGATACACGCCTGTTGGCAATGACATTTGCGTTGACACACCACTACTAGCAGGCTCCAACGTCGATGTAGCAACAAGTTTGCCACGCACATCAAAGACTCTCACAGTCTCTTGATTCAATGCGGAACTTGGGTGCGAAATTTCAAATGCTGCTCCGGATGGGTTTGGCATCGTGAGAAATTCAGACTGAGTTTCTTCTGCAATGTCCGCAGTGAGATTCATGCGTTGTACGGTGTTACCCGCGACAAAAGACTCTTTTAGATATGTGTTCGCAACCCACAATTCTCCTTCATGCCACGCTGCACTTTCAGGTCTGCCATCGGGCAAAACACGACCAACATATTCACCTGAAGGGAGTTCATATACTGCAATTCCACCATCGTAGCTCACAACAAACATCCTATTGTCGCGAAAGAGAATATCGCGCGGCTGAACCGCTTCTGTCACGGAGTACTTGCGCACAACTTCTGTATTTACTGGGTCAATTTCCCATACTTCTGCAAGTCCGTTGAGAACCACAAACACGTTGTTCTCAACAGTGTGAATAGCATTTGGCAACGGATCTGCTAGAATACTCGTCATTTCAAATGTCTCGGTATCGAGAAACTGAACAGCACCGCTTTCTCCCCAGCTTCCCTCACTGAGAACTGAAAGCCATGTTTTGTTGCCACTGCGCACAAACGACAATTGTTGCGGATAGTCTACAACTTCAAACTCACCGAGCATTTCACCGGATGACCACGTATAGGCCCGCAAAACATGTTCGTCGCCGCGCACGCTGCAGAACAACGTACCATCACGTTGCCACAACAAACCGCTGACCTGACCACCAACTTCAATGCGTCCAACTTGCTCACCTGAAACCACATCAAAAGCCGAAACGCCATTTTCAACATATAAGAACACTGTATCTCTACTTTCGGTAAAAGCAGGACGTACGGGAAAGCCGAATGGATACTGTAGGTAATCAGCCTGCCAAGAAAACTCTCGGACCATTTCTGTTGATCCATCTGGTAACACGCGCCACCACGAGGCCAATGCATCTTCTGGGTCTTGCACACCATCAAAATTCTGATCCACCTGCAGGCAAAGAACATTGACATTGTCGCCAGACCACACAAAAGCCGGAGAATCTCCAACCTCGTACAGTTGAGCAAAAGAGATTGAAACTGAACAACAAAGCACGGTGAGAACTGTAAGAACATGTCTCATAATACAACTCCAAAACAATGATGACCTCATGCCAAAGTGAGATCGAACATAGTAATAAGAGGAATCGGCAGGACCGCTTTGCAGCGGGGGATGCGACCCTCGTCTCATCTGTTGGCGCAGATGTGTCACCTGTGTGACCGACGGGTTCTATTAGGCAGGTATTCTGGCTTAGGCTTCATACTCTTCACACGCCTTCCCTTCTATCGAAAGTGGCTGTCGACTAAACGACGGTGCAAATTGTCCACCAATACAGCGGCGCAACCGCGAGGGAATCTCACCCTACTTCCCTATTGACCAACCAAGCGATTGGCACCTAAAGAATGGGTACAAATTACGAAAAGGTAACGGCAGAACAAGCCAATTTCTGCCTATCTTCGTGAGTCAAGTAGCTAGCTCATATGTTTTTTTATCAACTCACTTGACAAAGTCAAGTATTCCGGCTAAATTCTTCGGTCGCACGGTTGCGACAAGTAGTACATGTGCCGTAGTGTTGTAGGTAATTCTTACATGAATAAGTCAGCAGACATATTACTAGTTGAAGACAATCCAACAGACGCAGAACTGATGCTCCGCGCAATCCGCAAAAGTAAGTTGCAGGGAGAAGTTCACGTTGTACGGGATGGCGCTGAAGCGCTAGACTACTTGTTTATACCGAACTCCGATCCAAGGGTAGTGAATCCAGGTCTTGAGATTCCTAGAGTTATCTTTCTGGACCTTAAACTGCCTAAAGTCAATGGTTTGGAAGTCTTGCGTGAACTTAAAGCAAACGAAGTAGCGAAAACAATTCCTGTTGTGGTGCTCACCTCATCACAAGAAGAACGAGATATACTTGAGAGTTACAATTTGGGTGTTAACTCTTACATTGTGAAACCGGTTGATTTCGAGACATATATCAAAACAGTGAATGATTTAGCGTTTTATTGGCTGATCATTAACAAAACTATGGCATAAATGTCTTTGAAGTCGGCCTGACACTGTTCTCACCACGGTGTACACTACAGGCGTATGACCAAGGAACGACAACGTACACTTTCGATTCTCTTGATCGAGGATATGACTGTTGATGCGGATCTTATTGCG
>JAUHYX010000156.1 GCA_030426285.1 bacterium | reverse complement strand
GTGTTGGGCAAACACGAGAGGTATTATGAAAGCACTTGCAGGAGCATGGGTTGCTGTAATTGCTGTGCTGTTTGTTTCGTTTGCATGGTACCAGAATTCCCCTGGTAAGCGGAGTTCCGTACCCTTAATTCTTCCCGCAGCAGTTGGTACTTCCACAACTGTTGAGCCTACCCTATTGTTCTTTGTGCATCCTGGCTGCCCTTGTACCAAAGCATCCTTTTATGAGTTGGAACGTCTGCTCGCACGTGTCAACCATCCTATTCGAGCTGTTGCCGTTGTCACTGGGTATCCAAATGTAGATACTATTGTGCAAGGCGGAGCTGTACAAGAACTATTGGACTCAGAGTTGTTCACAGTTATGCATGTTCCTGAAGAGACAGTTGTTTCAGTGTTTGGAGCTACAACATCAGGGTTTTGTGTACTGTATAACAGCAACGGTTCATTGGTGTTTGAAGGAGGGGTTACGCCAAGTAGAGGACATACGGGCCCAAACAATGGTGTCGCTGCTTTAGAAGACTTTTTGATCCCAGAAACAGAGCCTGCTACGCATACCAACATACGACACAACGAAGTATATGGATGTGAATTATAGGCTTGTTCAACAGGAAAACAAACTATGAATAGACAGACAAGCGAAGCAGTAGCCCTCAAGGTAGCAGACCTTTTGCAAGAACAGTATCGACAAGCGGATAGTGTATTCAAGTGGGCCTTGCCAGTTCAATGGCTAGCCGCAATGGTGGTTGCCTTTGTATATACCCCACTCACGTTTGTAGGAAACGAGGCATATCTAAACTCGCTAGTATGGCTTGCGGTGTTTGGTGGTGGGCTTATTGTTGCCTTTCCTCTGTTCGCAATTTGGAAGTCGCCAGGTGAAGCAACCACGCGACACGCAGTTGCCATTGCGCAACTCTTGATGAGCTCGCTATTAATTCATGTGTCCGGCGGCCGGATAGAAACACATTTTCACATCTTTATATCTTTTGCCGCACTGAGTTTTTACGGAGACTGGAGAGTCATCATAACGGCCACTGTTGTAGGTGGTATTGATCATGTTTTGCGCGGTGTTTTCGCACCAGATTCCATTTTCGGCCTTACAGGAAATCAAATTCCAAGAATTTTCGAGCATGTGCTGTGGGTAGTTGTTGAGGTTGTTGTTATCGTGTATTGGTGCCAACGAACCTTAAAGGAGAAGCGCGCAATGGCCGTTGCGATGGTGCGAGCAGAAGAAGAATCGCAGGAGGCGAACGAAGCTTCTCAGAAGATGCAGGAGCTCTCGGAGACTATCCAGGAAAATGCGTTTCAACGCGAACAACAAGCAAAACTACTTCAAGAGGAGATGGACGAAGGGGTGCAGGCTATTGGAGCGGTCATGCAAAGATTTGCCGAGGGCGACCTGACAAAGCGCGTTAAGAATCTTTCTAACGATGCGCTCAATGAGATAGCTCGCATGTTCAATGCCTCACTCAACGCGATGGAAACGGTTATTGGTACAGTGGGCTCAAGAGTGGCAAGCAATGCCAATCTCGTTGCAGATATTGACCGCGACATGCACACCATGTATGATGCTTCACACCGACAGTCTGAAAACTTGCGCAATATTTCATCGGCTATTACTCAGATGAGTGCTTCCATAGCTGAGAGCTCACAGTCAATTGAGCAGACATTTGCCCTTGCATCTGAAAGTGGAAAAGTAGCTCTGCATGGCAATGAAAAGATGCGTGAAGCTACTGAGAGTATGCAGAGGATCGAGGCTGTGGTTAGGCAAAGTGCTGCTAGTATTTCTGAACTTGGAAAGCTCAGTGCTGCCATCGGATCAATCTCTGCCGTGATCAAAGAAATCGCAGACCAAACAAATTTGTTGGCGCTCAATGCAGCCATCGAAGCAGCCAGGGCAGGTGAACAGGGCCGCGGCTTCGCCGTTGTTGCAGATGAGGTGAGAAAACTAGCAGAACGAACAGCAAAAGCAACAGACGAAATTTCACGAACAATACAGACAATTCAGACAGAGACTGAGACTAGCGTAGCGAATATCAATGAAGGTGAGCAACAAGTAGGTAGTGGAATAGAAATTGTCGAGTCTGTCGCACAGATTCTGTCGGATATTGTACACAAGACAGAGACTGTAGAATCCATGTTGGCTCAGGTTTCGAATTCTTCACGTGAGCAGGCTCTTGCAAGTGAGGAGATGGCACGTAACGCAGAGAGTATGAATGCCGATGTAGAAACATTCAACCAATCGGTAGGTGCAGTTTCGCAAAACATGGAAACCGTAGCATCAATGAGTAGTGAGTTGGGACAAAGTGTTCGCCAGTTCAAAAGCAATTAACGCACTTTGAGGTGTCATGTGAAGCATATCAGTTGTAGGTTTGTGTAAGTGAAAACCCCGCACTGTTGTTCGCTAATACATGAGAATACCTGAGCACATAATAGACCAAGTTCGCGAGTTGGCGGACATCGTACAGATTGTTGAGCAGTCTGTGACTCTTAAGAAGAGAGGCCGCAACTATTTAGGCTTGTGTCCATTTCACAACGAAAAGACACCGAGTTTCAACGTCAATGCCGAAGGGGGCTTCTACAAGTGTTTCGGTTGTGGCAAAGGTGGCAATGTGTTCAATTTTGTCATGGATCACTACCACCTGAGCTTTCCAGAAGCTGTGCGCCATGTGGCAAAAATTGTACATGTAGACATTCCAGATGGCGATGCTAATCCGGAACTTGAGAAAACCATCGAATCCGTTCACGCCGTGTTGCGCAATGCACAGGAATTCTTTGCCGATAATCTGCGATCTACGCCCAATGTAGCTGCAACCTATATCGACCAACGCGGCTTCAGCGAGGAAGCTGTACGTGTGTTTGGTCTTGGCTATTCTCTGCCAGCATGGGAGGAATGCAAAACCTGGTGTTCGAAGAATGGTTTTGAAGAGAAGGTACAGCTCGACGCCGGCCTATTGATCGAGAAAGAAGGCGGAGGGACATACGATCGTTTTCGCGGCAGATTGATGTTCCCTATCCACAGTAAGAGCGGTAGAATTATTGGATATGGTGCTCGCCAACTCGACAACGACAAACGTCAACCAAAGTACATCAACTCGCCCCAAACCATTGTATACGACAAGAGCAAAGTTTTATACGGTTTGTATCAGGCCAAAGAAGCGATGCGCGAACAAGGGTTTGCCATTCTGACGGAAGGTTATGCCGACGTCATTAGTCTGTGGCAACACGGCGTGCGCAATGCCATTGCCAGCAGTGGAACGGCACTTACACAGCAGCAGGTACAGATCGTTAAGCGCACATTGAGCAATTCTTCCAATGCGACACAGGCAGATGTGTATGTAGTGTACGATTCTGATTCGGCTGGCGCAAAAGCGTCTATGAAAGCTGTGTCTCTGATGTTACAAGAAGGCCTGGATGTTCGCATTGTGAACCTGCCAGAAGGAGAAGACCCCGATAGTTTTGTGCAAAAGCGCGGAGCAAGTGGGTTTCTGCAACAACTTTCTGAGTCGCAAACATATGTTCAATTTGCTCAAACGCTGCTGCAACGAGCAGGAATGTGGGACAACGCAACTGCAAAGCGCAGAGCATTAGAACAACTGTTGCAACATGTTGCATCAATTAAAGATGCTTTGTTGCGCGACCAAGTGCTGCAGGAGGTCGCTACCGTTTTTGGTTTCTCTCGCGAAACGCTGGTAGAAGAAACCCAACGCATACAGCAGGATCGCGAGTACAAACAACAGCAGAAAGCCAGGTACAGCACACTAGCACCACCAGCGGTAGATTATGCGCCACCAATTCAGGGGGAGAGTCCTGAGCCGACGTCACAACAGGCATCCAAAACAGTGGAGCTTGAACTTGACTCCAGCGAACGCGCACTTTTGTACAGTATGGTCACCGATACAAGAGTACAGCAGTATTTGGAACGGATAGGTTTACGGGAGACAGACTTTCTCACTGAAACTGGTTCAGCATTGTTTGTAGCGTTGCAGGGAGCAAACAAAGAAAATTGGCAGTCTAGCATAGAGCAATCTACTTTGAGTGAAGCCGAGAAGAGTGCTGCACGAGCAGCCTTGCAGCCACCTGCAGAAGCCTCAAAGCAATGGCATCAGTTTGAAGTCGAGATACAGTTCAATCCGCGCAAGTTTGTCGATGAGTCTATTCATACCATGAAGAAGCGAAAACTCACAGAATTACGTCTTGAAACGCGGCAGAAACTCAGTCAAACTAGCGACGCAGAAGCTCAGCGAACGCTCATTCAAAGACTGCAAGAACTCACAACTCAACTCGCCTCAATGTAATTCCTGACAAAAAGCTTTGAGGTTGTTACTTCAAAACTGTATTTTTGGTTCTTCGGAGCATAGTCTCCTGTGTTGTTGGACAGAATCAGGTTCATTGTTATTGTGGAAACTGGACTACTCGGATTAACATATCACGCTTGGTTGTTCTACCTGTTGGCGGCACTAGCCATAGGGGCCGGCGTTGGTACCATAACGCGAAAGAATCCCGTAACATCGGCATTCTTCCTCATCTTGCACTTTATCTTTCTCGCAGGTCTTTACGCGTCATTGCACGCTCACCTGTTAGCCGTTATGCAAGTACTTGTGTATGCCGGTGCTATCATGGTGTTAGTATTGTTTGTCATCATGCTGTTGAATCTGGGTAAAGAACCAGAGAGTCAGCAGTCTGAACAAGTGGTAATACGCAAGATCGCGGGGTATTCATTTAGTGCAGTTATGCTCGTAATGGTAGGTTTAGCGGCCTTGTTATCGATGGATAAAGGCAATACAATGATGACGACCATGGCGGACAATGTTGACACTCTTGGGACAGCCGAATCAATTGGCGCTGAGATGTTTACAACATACTTGTTCCCATTTGAAGCAGTGTCACTCTTGCTGCTCGCTGCTGTGGCTGGATCAATTCTGTTGGCAAAAAAACGATTAATGAACTGAGGATTCGAGAAGAAGCATGGAAACAGGTATCACGCTTGACAGTTATCTCATTGTATCTGCAGTTCTCTTCACGCTCGGGGTTGTGGGTGTCATTACACGTCGCAACGCCATTGTCATTCTCATGAGTATCGAAATGATGCTCAACGCAGCGAATCTCTCGCTAGTGGCACTGAGTGCATATATGGGAGACATCACAGGACAAATCTTCGTGTTTTTTGTCATGACAGTAGCAGCCGCTGAAGTGGCAGTAGGCCTTGCTATCGTGCTGGCATTGTTCCGAAACAAGCAGACTATATATGTTGACGACGTCAACATTCTAAAATGGTAAACAGACAGTAGTAGTGTGTGCGACTCTCAATCTTTTTCTTGCACACCATATTGAAGTGGAGTAAATTAACGGTGTTTTGTGCCTTACTCTATTAGGTGTCAAGGACTTAGTGATTGAGAAATAACGAGTTACGCAGAAAATATTCTATGCCCCGTAGGCCATAGCGGTCGCGTTCCCTCCCACTGCACACACACGATATTCCGCAGGGATATCAGGAGACAGGAATTCGACACTGGGCTTTTTGTGCTTTTAAACCATTGGCACAGTTATTGTGACTTTGGTTGCAGGTGAACGATTTAGAGAATTAGACAAACAGTAAAAACATTGAATAAACAATCATTCCATCTTCACTATTTAAGGAGTAACGTGATGAAGCGTTGCAGCTTTGTTCGAAGATTAGTAGCGGCCATGGTGGCGGTATTCGCATTTGCGTCTACCGGTGCATTGGCACAAGCTAATCTCGGGCTCTATGGCGTTGCGAGCAACTCCGCCACCATCGGAACCGGAGACCTGGCTAATCAGGCCCACGGTGCCGGAGTGGATGACGCCGTCAGCTCGTCAATTGATCTTCCGTTTACTTTCTGGTACAACGGCGCACCGTATGACCGCATTCGAATTTCTTCGAACGGTTGGGTAGCGTTTGGTAACAGCAGTAACTCACCAGTCTTCCCAGCCGGAATGGGAAGCGTTCCTTCAAACGATCCAGAAGCCTGGCAGTTTGCTACAAACCCAATGGCAGCGGTATTGTGGGACGACCTACAAGTAGGTACAAATGGACTTGTTTCTTACTCTTCAAACTCAAGTGAATTCAAAGTTCGCTGGAGAGACATGGAGTGGGGAACATCTAACATCTTCATCACGTTTGAACTCACATTGCGTTCTGACGGCACATGCCCAGTGCGCAACCAGATGTTGTTCTCGTATGGAACAGGTTCAAACAATGCAAACCAGACTGCCACAATCGGTATTCTGAACTCTTCAAACGCCGTTGCGCCAAACAACTACTTGGTTTTCGACGGCTCAATGAGTCTTGCAAATCTTTCTAATGACGCAGATTCTGATCCAGGTACGCGTTTGATCTCTTACAATGGCATCTCAAATGGTGCCAGCATGCAATTCACTCAGTATGATGCATTGTATGTTCAAGACGATCCAAACTTGGACTTCGGTTTTGTAAATGCAGATGGCGGTATTGAAACTCAGAGCATCGACGTGCGCAATGTTGGCTGTAACGACGTTACAGTAAACAACACACACATGTCTTCTAACAATGCTCAGTTTACGATTCCAACATTTAGCTCTACAGTAGTTCCAAATGCAGTTGTTTCTCTCGACATCAACTTCACTGGAACTTGCCCAGCAGACATTGCACCAATTACAGGTGTTGTATCATTGAGCACTCCAGTTCCTGCGGTTTTCCCAGGTTCTCAGAGCGTGATCAATGTTGTGGCTCAAGAAATCCACCCAAGTATCTCGGTTAGTGCTATTGGCGGTTTTGGTGATGTAGCTCTCGGTAGCGACAACACACAAACTGTTACTCTCACAAACTCTGGTTCTGAAGACTACACTGGCTCATTGTCAATCTCTGGAACGGGCGCTGCTCAGTTCGGAATTGACCCAACACCAGTTACAGTTCCAGCAGGTGGATCAGCTGATGTAGACATTACATTTACTCCAGACGCTGCAACTCACGCTGCAAATGCTAATGCAACAACGTGGATTGCTTCTTACTCTGTGACGTTGACAATTCCTGAAGGCAACCAAGGATGTAATGGTTCAGCAATCGCTACAATTCCACTCACAGCAACATCTGTTGCACCTCGAGTAGCTGTTAGCGTAAACGCATCAACAACATTCTCTGGCAACCAAACTCAGCCATTGCTGGATATGGGACGCAAGGAATACCAGCCATCTTTGGCAGATGTAAATGTTCCTCAGGACTATGTGGCAGACTTCCAGATTTCTAACACTGGTTCTTCTCCACTTACAATTGATGACATTACAAACGCATTGAGCGGTAACCTCAACGATCGTTTCAGCGCTAGCGCTACACTAGTTTCTGGTGGTGCTACATTGGCTCCAGGTCAAGCAGCAGCTTACCGCGTTGTATACCAACCACAAGTTGCGACTGGCGACTACCCAACATCTCAAGGTATTAGCAATGGTGTTCAGCCAGCGGAAATCAATGCTGCTACAAACTATCAGATGGCTATCAACGCTTCAACTCCAGTAGGAAACACTGGATACTGGACAAGTGCAAACGGATCAAACCTTTCAAACGAAGGCGTTTTGGATCTACGTATTGGCGTTTACCGCGGTACAATGCGCACTATGCTCGCACAAGCTAATAGCTCACAGCAAGCACCAACAGATCCAAATGGCGCTCCTACATTGAACGGTGGTATCGATGTACCAGGAACTGCTAACGTTAATGTTGGTAATGGTACAAATGGTACTCAGCGTTTGTTCGTAGAAAGCTTCTGGGGTAATGTAGGTGATGTACTTCCAAACGGCGGTTTGATTACTCAAGCAGGTCAGCCAGGAACAGCATCATTCTACGTTGTGAACAACGGTAATGCAAACTCTCGTTTCTGGGTTCGCAAAGACCTTATAAACGACAATGTTAACCCAGGTGCTTTTTCTTTGAGTGTTCCAATCGTTGGAAGCAACACAATCATCGTTTCTGATGATAACATCAATGGTGTTGACTACCACACATTTACACTCGAACCATTGTACAGCCAATCTGGTGGCAACTCTGAAGCCTTTGTTCGTTTTGATGTAACATTCACTCCGAACTCAGGAAACACACAAGACATCACAACAATTGCGGACACTCGTTCTGCGGACATCGAAATCTTGACAGATGGTAACCTACCATTTGGAAATTCTGATGCTCCACGCAATGCAACTCCGTACGTTATCTCAATTGATGGTAACTCGTTGTTCAACGACCCTGCAATCTACGTGAACGCAGGAACAGCTGACGAAGCAACAATGGATGGTGGTGCTGACTTTGGTGCACACGAACTTGCCAACCGCATTTCTTCTGACTATCCATTCGGTACGTTTGCCCCAGCAGGACTTGGTTACTCTGCTCCAGCCGGTGAACTTGTTCGCCGTGGATTGTCAGTCGGAACAAACGGCCCAGCTGGTTTTGGTGTACGCGACACAGTTGTCTCATTTGTTGTTCGCAACCACGGTAACGAAGACATGGTCTTCAACAACATGAGTGACCTACAGGCTTTTGCTAGCAGCACAGGTTCTGGTTCATTCAATGTTGTACGTGTTACAAATCAAGCAAACATTAATTCTGCAGGTGCTGCAGCTCCGGCTAACGCTTCTTTCCCATATTCACTCGAGCCTTATTCGTCTAACGGCGATCAACTCGTAATGTGGGTTCAGTACGATGCTGGCAGCCGTTTCAGCGGAAACATTGGCCAAGCAGTTGGTACAATTCGCGCCGTTCAAAGCACACTTGCTGCTCAAGAACCACATGTTGTTTCTATCTCGTATAACAACAGCATGACAGGTAATGGTATCCGTCCATTCCCAGTTGCTAACACAAATGCTGGCAACAATGGAACACTCGGAA
>JAUHYX010000155.1 GCA_030426285.1 bacterium | reverse complement strand
CACGAGTCAAAAGTTCTTTTCGATGCTATTGTGGATTTGGACATCCTAAACAAGTACGAGTATTCTCGAAAGAAGAAACAGGTGTTCACCTTTCTTTCTCACTTCATTGTGTATTGTTGGGAGACAGATATTCTTAACTATAAGTCCTCAACGGAGGAGAAGAATGAAAAAGGACGTCTCGCCCATGACACTGAAGGTTATGAATTGGAAGAGATCGTAGGGAGTTCAGATCATTCTACACCTGTTTAGAAAATGCAATGGCCTTAGTTATTTGCTACACCCGTTTCAATTGTTAGAACCTAAGGCATCTAAGATCAACAGGATCGAGGCAATGCAAAATGAGGGCAGGCTTTAGAGTTTCGTAGCTCAAAAACAGATAAGACAGAGAAGGACCGAAAGACAATTCCCTTCTGCGTAGTCAGCGCAAATGTGCCCGCGCATTTCGCGAAGCTGCTCTAGAGGATAGCCTCGGTTGCCAATCTGTCCTCACTCGGTGACATTCTCTGCCGTCTCAAATGCGTAGTGTAATACTGCTACCAGGTCGATGAATACTGCTTGTTGTTCGCAGGCAACCCAAGGTTATGTATGTTACGCTCGCTCACCCTGGGCTAAGAAACTATGCCCTGACGGGCATGGAACGCACAGATGCCCTAAACCAATATGAAACGAAACAATGGTAGAGACGGGGCGTGCCCCGTCTCCCGTAGTTTTGCACCCCTTCTCCCGAAGGATTGTGCCCCGTCACCCTCTGTGAATTTGAATATTGTTGGGCCGAATATTCATGAGACGCGGCACGCCGCGTCTCTACGATAGAATATTTGTTGTCATGTTCAATTCATTGCAGGAATCACCGCGCAGCGGTGAAATGTAGTAGCCCAGGGTGAGCGAGCCCTGCGAGCGTAACCCTGGGTAACGAATACCACGAGCGTAACCCTGGGTAACGAATACCACGAGCGTAACCCTGGGTAACGAGCCCCACGAGCGTAACCCTAGGACACGAAATAATTGTAGAGACGGGGCGTGCCCCGTCTCCCGTAGGTTTTGTGCCCTGCCACCCGTAGAGAAGTTGAATGTTGTTTCGCAAAGTTTTCGTGAGACGCGGCACGCAGCGTACCTACACAATGAATGCTTGTTGTAAATCGTGATTCGTTGTAGGTACCACCGCGAGCGTAACCATGGTGAGCAATAAATGTGCGAGTGGTGCCATGATTGCAGGAGTTTTGATATGTTGTGGACTGTGCTACTTTGCGTGCAATTTCAACTTTATCTCCACATTGTGATATGGATGAACCCCACAAATACTCGCTCTGGCTCGAGCCTGACATGGAGTCAACAAGACGTTTACAGAAGTGTATTAACGAAGTTGCTGAGAGTTATAATTGTGAGCCATTCGCTCCGCATATGACGCTTGTCGGCTCGGCGACACAAGCGGACTTTCAGGCATGTGCGCGACGTTGGAAAGAGGTGACTAGTTCAATGGTTGCCAAAACTCTAGGACTGCGCTCTCACAACATGTTATATCAGCGTTTGTTTATCAAATTGGACGTATCCCTCTGTGCGAGCACTTTGTACACGATTCTCGGGCCCAAATTGCGTACACAGTGGCGACAACGCACGCCACATGTTTCGTTGTTGTACTCCAACAAAGACTTAGAGTCACAAACATTTGAATGGTTAGAGATTCCAGAAAACATTACCTTTGATCGTCTTTCGTTGTGGTCAACGCAAGGACACTACGCAACTTGGCACCGAGTGCATTCTGAAACACTACATTGAGGTTGATATACATGATTCGCCAATTTCTTCGCCAGGCAGTGCTAGCAACAGTACTCATGACCGCATCTTGTGCAACCGTTTCTGAGCAGGCTTCTTATGACTCTATTTCACTCACGCGTACTGCGTGCTTTGGGTTCTGTCCAGCCTACACTGTAACCATGTACAATGATGGAAAGGTTGTGTGGGAAGGACATATGAATGTTGAGAAAAAAGGGCTCGACAGTGCATATCTAGATGAACAGGTATTTATTGAATTGCAGCAGGCTTTTGAGGATGCAGATTTTTTGTCGTTTAATGACGACTACCGTGATATGAACATGACTGATTGCCCTAGTGCGATTCTGGAAATCACAGATGGGAAACTTGGGAAGTCAGTCAATCGTTACACTTGTGATCGCAATGCGCCCGAGGTGCTAGAAGACTTAGAAAACCTGGTAGACTCTCTCTCAGGTGCAAAGGCATGGATTGGTAACCCCGAATTTGAATAGTTGGCATAGTCCGCTTGACTCTTATCTTAATCAACCTAGTAGTACAAGCGGATGTCACCTTCAATAGTGTAAGAAAGAGCGTGGTTGCTACCTTTCACGGCGGATTGTTGAACTGAAAAGGACATTGACAAGTGATCTGGGGCTTGCGCTTCCTTGTCAACATCAGTAGGCGTGTGATGTTTCAGCGTCAATGGCAACTCTTCATCAAAACTCAATTCAGGTCCATTCGTTACTGGCCAACTTTCTTGTATTGTTAAGTTTATGCTAGGATTGCCGGCAGTTGCACCTGTGTTTGCCTGGAGCGATGATGATTCAAATACCGCCAATCTATCCATCTCAAAATTTAATGACTTGAGCGCGACATAAGAAGTTTTGCTTTGAGTTCCACTTGACTCTTGCATGTGTAGCAGTAAAGAAATGAGTGACTCGCCATTTGCAGTGTCTGCCGACAACTCAGCTCTTTTGAATTCAAATTCCCACTTGTGTTCTGACCGCGTAGAAGGTGCTTCCGTGAGTTGCTCCTTCACGCGAATTTCTACGGTTACGTACTGCGGAATGATAGCCGGAATATGCGCTGGCGCTTTGTATCCCTGATAGCTGATTGGGTCGTCACAACCGGCAAGCAGCAACACACATGAGAGCAATGAACAAATGACCGAGATTCTGAGCCTATTCAACATATTCTGCGTCGATTAAAACTTAAATACAACACCGTAGCTCAACCCCAGACTCGGAGTTGTATACAGTCGTTGCTGATGATTATAAAACGAAAGCTGACCATCGATACCAGCCTGCAGCGTGAGGTTTTGGTACGGTGACCACTGCGCTCCGAGGCTCAGCCTTGTCATCGGACCAAATCTATTGGCAGCAAGAATCATTTCTGAATACAATGGCGTTTCGTCGAGAGTCGAGTTCAAGTAGTACCGTGCCGCAGCTCCGTACCAGAACACCGATGGGAACTGAGCCATGCTGACCATTCTGCCGTCATCGCGCTTGTGGCCATATTCTTGGTACACGGCTTCTTGACCGGCGGCAAGCCCGAACCAGAACTTGTGGCTGCGGGCGCGCCAGTAAATAGCTGAAAACCCATTAAGAGAGTTGGCTTCTGCATCCACTCGTGTGCTGATTAATGGCATTGAGCTTGAGTGTCTAACGTCTAACAATTCACTTCCCAAAGAGTTAGATGCATGTGCCGAACTGATTGCAGCCCCGCGAACGGTGTGCACGCGATCGCGAACGCTTGTGTTGCCTGAGAAAAGATCAGATGTAGATATTTCTTGTGTTGGAGTAAGAGATATGCTACCAAACACTGGCACTACCTGCGCTGCATTTGGTGACTCTACAATACTATTCTCAATCGAAGCCTCAGTGGATCCACCAAGTACATCGCCAAAGTCTGTTGCGTTTTCTTGAGATATCGCCTGAGCCTGGCTATTGGAAATATCTGATTGTGCAACCGTTTCAATAGCCATTGAGCTGGCATGCGAGAGCTGTGATGCGACTTGAGAGCGCTGCGTTGTTGGCGTACTCACTTGAGCTTCAGCCACAACATGCTGCTGATTTGGCGTCATTTCTGCTTGTGCACTACCTTGGTCGAGCACTTGGTCGAGCAATATTTGCTCATTCGCACCGGCAAGTGTAGGCGAAACAAGTCCTTCACCTTGAGGTCCCCAACCCATCGGGTCCCACAAGAACAGCAGTAACATAATTGCTGCTGTTGTGGTTGAGCTCAGGATGCCCTGCTTATATTTTCCAAACCAAGATAGCGGCGAAGCAGCTGGAGGAGTAAATCCGAGGCGCTCGAACACGGCGCGGGTTGCCGTATCAGACGGCACATAAGCGCTGTGATCCATCGCCACGACCTCTCGCAAGGCGAGCAGATCATGCATTTCTTCTCGCAGTGCTGAGTCTGAAGCTAACTCGGCGAACAGTTGCTGCTCATTTGAGACATCAAGGTCTCCGTCCAACCACAACTGTAAAAGATGAGATGTGTCCATGTGTAATACCTGTTACGCTTTGGAATTGCGTTCAATGTCCGTTATGTACGGTTTCAAGATGGAGCGCAATTTCTTGCGAGCCCTGAAAACCCTTGTTTTTACTGCAGCCACTGAGTCTCCAACAATCTTAGATATCTCATTGTAGCTGTGACCATTGTATTCTCGCAACACAAATGCTTCACGATACTCATCCTCGAGCAGTTCCAATGCGGTGGACACTAGGTTGAGGAGTTCCGACTTTTCTACTGAGTCGGGGTTTACGCGATACTGCCAATCTTCAAATTCAACAGTTTCTCGCTTGTCTCGTTTTGCATTCAAACACAGATTGCGAGTGATGCGCATAAGAAATCCAGGAACATTCGTCATATTCGGTTTTTTTTGAGCGCTCTTATAAAACCTGAAAAACGCTTCCTGGAACACATCTTCTGCGACTTCGCGATCTCCCATGACTCGTAGACAATAGGCATGCATACGACCAGAATAGCGCCGGTACAGCTCGCGGAAAGCGTACTCAGAATCCATTCCAGACTGCGCTAACATTGCAAACAGTTCTGCATCGTCCGTATGTTTGTAGTCAGTGGGCATTAGTACAATTGGTTCTCACATACTCGTTACTAAGAGTAACACATAACTGCCATTTAGTTTCACAGTTCAGTAAAAAAAATGAAGAAAGCACTGGATGTAGAGCAGGAAATCACCTCACTCATAGATGAAATCCGAGATCACGATCATCAATACTACACGCTGAATACCCCAAAAATCAGTGACCGCGAGTACGATGAACTGCTAGAAAGGCTGTTTGTACTAGAACGCAATCACCCGGAATTGCGCCGAGCAGACTCCCCAACACAACGGGTGGGAGGCGAACCGCTCGACCAATTTGAGAGCGTGACGCATAGTCAGAAAATGCTTTCGCTACAGAACACGTACTCTGCATCTGAAGTAGAAGACTTTGATGCCAAGGTCAGGGAGTTTGCACGGGTCGAAAGTGTGGAATATGTGGCCGATCTAAAGTACGATGGTCTGGCTGTAAGTTTGACATACGAAGATGGTGTACTCACACTAGGTGCAACACGTGGCAACGGCGAAGTAGGGGACAACATCACAGAAAATGTGAGAACCATACACTCGGTGCCATTGGCCCTGAAACAAGCCAGCTTTCACGGTGTCAACATACAGAATGCTGTGATTCGCGGTGAAGTATTCATGACGTATGCGGAGTTCGATCGCATCAATGCACAACGTGCAGAAGAAGGAGCTGAGCAGTACGCCAATCCCCGCAATCTCACTAGTGGAACCCTAAAGCAACTAGACAGCAAGCTAGTAGCAACGCGAAATCTCACGTTTGCGGCTTATTCACTTTCTACTCCAGATGTAGAGATAGATTCTCATCAATCTTGTATTGCTGTACTGCGCGAGCTCGGATTTGCTAGCGCAGGAGAACACTCATTGCACGGTTCAATACATGACGTTTTGGAGTATATGACGAAGTGGAATGAGCAAAGAACCACACTGCCATATATGATTGACGGCATAGTGGTTAAGGTAGATTCTCTTGCGCTGCAGCAACGGCTGGGACATGTTTCTCGTTTTCCGCGCTGGGCGATTGCCTACAAGTATGAAGCCGAAAAGGTGCAGACAATGCTCAACGATATCACATTTCAAGTGGGGCGTACGGGTGTTGTTACACCTGTAGCTGAATTGGAACCAGTGGTTGTGTCGGGCTCAACAGTTTCTCGGGCCACGCTTCACAATGCTGAGTTTGTTACAGAGCTGGATCTTCGAGTGGGAGATACTGTTGTTGTTGAAAAGGGAGGAGAAGTCATTCCCAAGGTCTCAGGTGTTGTTGAGGAGAAAAGAAAAGTCGATTCAGAGCCTTTCTGCTTCCCGAAGGTCTGTCCATGTGACCTGCAAGAACCGCTACATCACTATGAAGGCGAGGCGGCTTGGTACTGTGAGTCTCCTGCATGTCCTTGGCAAATCAAACGCAAGTTGGTGCATTTTGCGTCCAAGAGTGCTATGGATATCGATTCACTAGGTGAGAAAAATGTATTTCAATTAGTAGATGCCAACCTCCTACAGGTGATCTCAGATATCTATCAGCTACGAGAAAGTGAATCTGCGTTGGCCGAACTCGACCGCTGGGGAAGTAAGAAAATTGAGAAGTTGTTGGCCGCAATCGAAAGCAGTAAGTCACAGCCACTATACCGATTAATATTCGGGATGGGCATTCGTTTCATTGGAGAAGAAACTGCGCGTTTGCTCGAAAGACATTTTGGTAGTTTGGCAGCATTGCAGCAAGCCTCCAAGGATGAGTTGTTGACTATACACGGAATTGGCGAAAGCACCGCGGATTCTGTCGTACAGTGGTTTGGCGATGCTTCAAATCAAGAGCTCGTACAACGCTTGGTTGAAGCGGGACTCACAACTGAAGCTGCAGTAGTTGAAAATAAGGAGACTACACCCTTTAGTGACAAGGTTGTAGTGATAACTGGTACCCTTGAGAGTATGGGCCGAACGGAAGCAAAGCAGTTGCTAGTTCAGGCTGGAGCAAAAGTCACCGGTAGTGTTTCTTCGAAAACCGATTTTCTCATCGCCGGTGAGAAGGCAGGCTCGAAACGCAAGAAAGCTGAAGAACTCGGAGTTGCCATTCTTTCTGAAGCTGCATTTAAAGACATGTTGGACTCATAATTGATGAATATACACCAAGAATTTTCGAATACTGGCATACCGATGAGCTCGTCGGCATTGTTTCAAACCTTTAAAACAAGTGCTGCTTTCAGAGCGGATAGATTCCCCGCGAACGATCAGTTGCTCGATGCACCTGTTGACACACCAAAACCAGTATCTGCAGAAGAATTACAACATGCACTGTTTGCAACAGTTGATAAGAGTGAAATGCACGCCTCGCAAATAGGCAATGCGCAAAGTCTTGTCAACGGCAAGGCCTTTGCAGTTGTGACAGGGCAACAGTGTGGAGTGTTTGGTGGACCGATGTTCACACTGTACAAAGCTGCCACAGCAGTAGCATATGCTCGCGAGCTATCACAGCGATATGGTGTTCCAGTTGTTCCCGTGTTCTGGGTTGAAGACAATGATCACGATTTACATGAAATAGCAATTGCACATGCATTATCTGAAGGAAAAGTACTTACACGCGATTGGTACGATTTCTTACCAGAGCATCGCACAATTGCTGCTCACTGGACGGTTACCGACGAGATGCACAAGTCGATGCTTCAATGGTATAAAGCTAGTTCCGGACCTTTTGCACAACAGTCATTGGAAATGATTCTAGATGCATATGCGGTTGGAAACAGCATGTCAGAAGGTTTTGCGCACATAGTTCAATCTGTTTTTGGGCATTCCGGAATGTTAATTGTCTCAGCCGCTCAGTTGCGACAACAAGGCCTATTCACCTCGCTGCTACAGGATGTCATCCACAATACTTCTGCTGTAGAGCAACGATACCAGGAGGCTGTTCAGGCATTGAGCACATTTGACTTGCAGCCGACTGCTGAGTCAGCTGTAGTGAATGCCTTTGCATTCTACCAAGGAAAACGATATCGCCTCACGAAAGACAGTGATAAGGTACGCATACAGGGATTACCTGATGTGCCTATTTCCGATGCCGGAGTAACATTGGGTCCAAATGTGCTCACTAGAAATCTGTGTCAAGACAGCGTTTTTCCCACACTAGCATATATCTCAGGTCCCGGTGAATTGTCGTATCAATCCTTGCTGAGAGAGCAGTATGAACGCGCTGGAATTCCCATGCCGGCCTTCATTGCTCGCAAGAGTGCTGTACTGGTAGATTCGCCAACTCGGAAATTTGCCGAAGATGAACGTATATGGAAGCTTCTATTTGATCAGCGTGGACAACACCTATACGAGGAAGAACTCTTTGGAGATATGGCCAAGGATATTATCAGCCCTATTTCAAAAAACATAACACTTGAATACAAATCACTGCAACGATCTGTTGGCAATATTGACCCCACTCTCGAAGCAACCGTTCTGCGCATCGAGAGAGATGCCCACAGGAATCTGAAAGACCTGCACTCGCGGATACGCAGAGCACAACGCAAGCAACACGAAACGAGCATACAGCGTTTTGAGCGCGCTCAGAACTCGGTATTTCCCTTGACGTCACCCCAAGAAAGAATACTCACATTGGGTACACTGCTGCCGCGAATTGGATTGGAGGGAGTACAGCGAATCTTTGATGCCATGAGCAGCAATGTTTCCAATGAGCAAGTGTTCATACATATATAGTCGTACGCAAGCTCGACAACTGTTTTCAATTGGCTTGATAAATAGTATATTGCGCTTACATCTGTAACCTGAATAATCACTTCCGTAACCAGAGTTTACGCTTGTATGAATCCCTTGGTTCTCGTTGTTGATGACAACAAGATTACGACAAAACTTCTCAATAGATACCTGACGCCAGGTGGCTATGATGTAAAAGAAGCATATGACGGCATAGAATGCCTCGAAAGAGTTGAAGAACAGCATCCTGATGCTATAGTGTTGGATGTTATGATGCCTCGCTTGGATGGATACGAGATTCGGACCGCAGCAGTTACGAAGGGTATTCCCTGCATTACGACCGTGGCCGGATTGGCTGCGACGGTGCAGGAGATCGAATCGGCCCGGACCTCGACG
>JAUHYX010000154.1 GCA_030426285.1 bacterium | reverse complement strand
TGGTTTTGTTTCAGTATGCGATTGGATTGGCTCCAATGAAGTGTATTTCCCTTATCACAAAATTGAATCAACAGATGATGTATACGAGTATTGGCAAGCCAAAAATCAGGATCCAAGAGTTCTTGGCGTACTAGAAACGTTAGGTATCTTGCCAAACCTACTCACTACGCCTCAGACGTACTCAACTCTTTTCGGCTTTGACTCACCAAGGGACTTTCAGCGTGAAGTGTTGGACATAGAATTTGGAAAGTCTTCGGGGCCAGAACTCATGGTAATTGAAGCTCCGATGGGGGGAGGAAAGACCGAAGCAGCTTTAGAAGCTATCGCTCGTTGCTTGTCTGGAAAAAATGCTCAAGGCTTCTTTTTTGCACTGCCTACACAAGCTTCTTCGAACGCATTATTTGACCGAATAGATTCATTTGCTCGAAGAGTCACACCAGCGGGCGTTGTCAATAGCCTTGCTCTCGTACACGGCAACAACGTGTATGCACAACCATTTAAGGAATTCTTATTCCGGACATCTCGAGTGGAAATCAAGGCTTCGCCTTCTGACGTTCACGATTCTGGAATGGAAGGAAATGTTGTTTTACACGACTGGCTGTTTTCAAAGAAGAGAACAATGTTGTCTGTGTTTGGCGTGGGGACGATAGACCAAATGTTGATGAGCGTTCTCCCTGTAAAACATTCGTTCGTTCGTTTCTTTTCACTTGCACAAAAGGTGGTAGTTCTAGATGAAGTACACGCCTATGATGTGTATATGAATGCGCTGATCGGTAGGCTCTTACGGTGGTTCCGAGCTCTTGGTTGCAAGGTTATTCTTCTAAGCGCAACTCTTCCAACTGGTTTGATGAAAGAACTACTAAGTGGTTTTTGGGACGATCTTTTTGTTCCAGAAGATGTTGAAGAATTAAAACACTATCCGTTGGCCATTGCTACCTCGCAGCCTAAAAACAACAATCTAGCTGTTCAGCATACTCCCCCCATTGAAGTGACGCCTGAAGAACCAATTCACGTGTCTATTTGCGAATCTGAAGTAGCGGAAACAATAGATGCCGGTTTAAGCATTATTGAGAAAGAACTAGAAGCCGGAGGTTGTTGTGCGTGGATTCGAAACACTGTCTCTAGTGCACAGGAAGCATACCTAGCTGCCACAGAGAGGTTTGACGAGTCATTCGAGGTGTATCTTCTTCATGCGCGATTTACGCAAAATGACAGAGCTGTGTTGGAGCAAGTGGTACTGGATAAATTCGGTAAACACAACCCAGAAAAACGCCCAGAAAAGGCAGTTGTAATTGCAACGCAGGTCATTGAACAAAGTATTGATATTGACTTCGATGTCATGCTGTCGGACATAGCACCGGTAGATTTATTGTTGCAGCGTGCTGGTAGGTTGTGGCGGCACAGCCGCACAACTGCTCAGCGACAGGGGATATCCAGTAGAAGACTACACGTACTTGTGCCTCCCCACGAGCAGCGAATGCGCTTGCAATTTGCAAACACAGTGTATGCACCGGAAATTCTACAACGTACATATCAACTTATTGTACGACATCAAACATGGCTCCTTCCATATGATTGCCGAATGTTAGTTACAGAATTGTACGATAGAGAAAGCACTTGGAATGAACAAACTCTTGATGTTCGAGCTGACGATTTAGCAGCAGCTCGTAACCTCGTGCAGGAACAAAGATTGAAGATGTCGAGTACAGCTGAAATGAGTCTTATTGGAACTCCGTCACAACCGCAAGGTTTTCATCTTGTTGATATTAGTGAAGACTCCGCAGCAGTGTCTACTAGATTTGGTATGGAAGATTCTCATCAGTTGATCTTGTTTGTAGAGGTTGAGGATGGACGATACGCTCCGTACTCGGACAAAGCTGTGGTATTCTCAATCCAGACTGAGGATGACTCTATCCCTGCACTGCGAGCAAACTTGCGGCAGGAGTGTGCAACGTCAACTGTGTCTATACACTCAAAAGTTTTCCCAAGAGTTCCGAAGTCTAACGAACACGATCTGTTGCTTGCTGCATTGAAACGACTCAAGTGCGTTGTGTTCGGAATTCCAGTGTTATTGGATAGCGAGAACAGCTTTGTGCTTAATCTAGGGCACCAGACCCGAGTGTATCAATACAGTGATAGTGAGAGCAGGTTGACTCTAGGTCTAATTGGCATGAAAGCAGAGTAGAAGACAACTAACAAAAACTAAATGTGAAAAAGCAAAGGGAGTATGAAATGTGAACAAGTATGAACTAAATATTCGTGACCATGCACGGTTTATGTGTAGGACGAGTCGCGACAATCCAGATGAAATTGAAGACCTAACGTTGGGAGATATTCTGTGCTCTGAGCACGATTATTTGGATTTAGCGTTTCCTCAGCCGGCGATGAATCACGCAGCCCTTCAGTTATTGGCCGTACTGACTCAGTACTGCGCACAACCTGCTGATACTAAGGAGCATGGTACACGCATACAAGAGCCAATGGTACGAAGCGAATTTGAAGCTGTGTTTCAGGAACTCGCAAGTGAACGTTGGAGAATCCTCTCACATCCTGACAAGGGAGGAGGATTTATGCAAGGAATGCCCGCCAAACGCAAAAAGTCTGGTGCTTTAGACTTGGACAACGCTTTGGATGCACTCCTGTTGAGGTCCAAAACGGGTGACAAAGCGTTTTTGAATAGACCACAACATGACTGGAGTGTTGTGCCTGAGTATTTGCCAGTTTTGATATTTCACCGATTGAATTGTTTTGAGTCCCAAGCTGGACGCGGGTATTTAGATGGACCAAATGCCAAGATTGGCGTGCGAACAATGCCTTGGATAAAGGGTCAATTGCGCAAAACACTTTGGCTCAATGTTATCTCAAAACAATATCGCAATGCTGATGAGATTCTCAGCCGATTTAAAGCCGAAAACTTTGTGTGCATGTGGCAACAAAAGTGTGATTTTGACAAGATGCATGAACAAGGCGTTCCAGATTCTCAGGTTAGTCCGGAAACTGGCCAGTTGTGGTTGACTGCCCGTCACTACATACATTTTTCAGAAGATGAAAACTCAGACAACCTTATATGTGTAGTGTCAGGAAAAGAGTTTTCTGGAGCGAGAATTGAAGGCATTTGCAAGGAGTCAACACAAACCAAATTCGGACTTAGGGCAACCGATACACCGCTTCCCTTTTTTCCGAATCAGTTTGCTCCATTCTTTCAAGTTGAAAAGCCAACGGCAGGTTTTCGGCATCACAAGATTCGGGACGTCGGCGGTTTTGTTTCATTTCTTGGTTCTCTACTGTTTGCTTGCAACAATAACGCAAATGAAAAGGACCATTCAGCACCTGTGTTGAAACAATACACCACTCTGTTAAGTCGAGAAGTTGAGAGCTTGCCAGAGGACATTGACGTGATGTGTTTTGGATATGACATGATTGGCCCGAAGTCCAATATTCACGGTGCCTACAAGTACTCGTCTTTTGTGCGGAACACACTCAGTTCAGCAGCTCCCAAGGATGTCGAAATGTACGACATCAATCTTGGTAGTGCATTGGAATCCATAGCTGGATTTAGTACCGATTTCCAAAAAGCTTTACTGAATAGTATTCGTATGTGTACAGCCTACGAAGTTGACCTGCATAACACAGAGTCGGTAATCCAGAGGGATATTTCAAGAAAGGTTGATTACAAGAAAGTCCCTGACATTGCAAGAGGGGCTGTGGATAGACTCTGGACAATTGTGAAAGAGATATTGGTTGGTGATGTCTTAACGGAACTCACGCCTGAACAAGTTCTCGATTCTGACCACATGGCTAATGTTGAAAAAAGTGTTCGTAAGAAAATTGAAGATCGGGTACTAAAAGAGTGTTTTTATCCTGTCTACAATGAATACGTGCATGTTGCAGAACGAGTGGGTGCTGCGATACAAGCTCAGCGCTACTTGCATAGCAGGCTTAAAAGAATTCACGGCAACTAGGAGGTTACAATGCGGTACGATATTGAATTCTACACGCAACCCAATTTTGATGTTAAAAGGTTTATAGGGCTCATTGTAAAGAGCGCTGCCAACCATTGGAGCGCCTTAGAGCAAAAGGGCATTCGAAGTCACACGAGAGCAACTACTGCGCTCAAGCGATGGCGCCCTGGTAGTGATGCCGATACAATTGAGGCACTGCCATTTGTTTTCGAAATTATTCACGGACTACAGGAAAGTGGCAAAATGATTGTCTTACACTATAGCAAGTCGGTTAGAGAGGTCTCTGACGAACTTACTGACGATCATTTGCAAACGCTGTGTTTGTTATTGAAGTGTGTATTGATGTACAAAGATACGCAGAAGAAGGTCGACTCACTGGGTGCTGTTTGCTACGAAGCTGGAATAAGTGAGCGACGGGTGATTTCTATGATGCGGCAGTCTGGAAAACTACAGAGCGAAGCAATCATTCGGATTGTACAGCAGAGTCGATCATCAGGATATGGCATTGATTGGAATAAAGCCGACAGGGAAATCAATCCATTTGTTAAGTCAATAATTGACCTCGGCCACCCGCAATCGCGCCAAAAGGCGGCCGCAAGCGTTATCCGAGACTACTATTACCAAGCAAGCAGTAGAGTCCAAGAACAAACACAAAAATCCGAAACTATATAACTGAACCCATGGAGAATAATCATGCTATTAGAACTACATACTCTTACTAGCCACGCCCCTTCAAACTTGAATCGTGATGACTTGGGTAGGCCAAAAACTGCAACCTTTGGAGGAGTTACACGAGCGCGTATTTCTTCACAGGCCATTAAGCGATCAATTCGCTTTTCAGCCCAACTTCGCGATGAATGGAAAAACAAATTGGCAACGAGAAGTCGCGAACTACCAGAACACCTTTTCAACGAAATTGTCAAAGAAGGAGGTTGGGAAGAGGGCTCGCCTACATACAAGTTGGCAAGAACCATGTGTGAGGAATTTGGTAAGTATCTTGGCAAGCTCAAGAAAGGCGACAAGCTGATGACTGAGCAAATAGTGTTTGTCACAAACTCAGAATTTGCAAGAGCAAAAGAAGCGATAGCGGCAAGATTATCTGAAGAGAATGCCAAGCTCTCGAAAAAAGATGCAACAAATCTGATCAAACAAGTGTGTGCAGATTTTAGTGCCAAAATCAAAGATAGTGATGGAGTTGACCTAGCAATGTTTGGTCGCATGTCAACCGCTGATTCTGACTTCCATAGCGTTGATGCCTCCGTTCAAGTAGCACATGCTATTAGCACACACCAAGTTGTTGAAGAAGCCGACTGGTTTGTAGCTGTCGACGATCTCACAACGCATGAAGACAATCAAGGTAGTGCACATTTAGATCAAACTGACTTTAATTCTGCGGTGTACTACAAGTACTTTTCTTGTAATGTGCCGTTGCTCGTTGAGAATCTCGGCAATGATGCCGAAGCAGCTTTCCAGGCAATAACGGCGTTTCTCCAAGCGGCTTGCACAGTAACGCCAACAGGAAAACAGAACAGTTTTGCAAGTAACAATGTTGCGGATACAGTGCTGTTGGTCTTACGTGACAAGAAAATTCCCGTATCCCTTGCAAATGCATTTGAAAGACCGGTTGTTGCTGGGGTAGATGGAATTCTCGCAGAATCTCGTGACCGACTTTTGAAAGAGTATGCAGATGTAAGAGCGTATGGTTTGGGTGACGAAACAGCGTGGCTGTTTAGTCCAAAAGTTCGAGTTGAAAACCCGGGTGAATTGTCGGTATTCAAAACATTGCCTGAAGTCTTTGAAGCGGCCATTCAAGAAATGAAGTCAGCGGAGACAGCATGAAGTTGTTAACGATGACATTGCAAGCTCCATTGATGACATTTGGCGTCAGCGGTTTTAGCTCGATTCGAGAAACACTACACTTTCCGTCAAGATCAGCTGTGATAGGTATTGTAGCGTCAGCAATGGGTATTCGCAGAAATGAATCGCGACTTGTTGAATTGCACAAAAAAATAAAGGTGCACAGCTCAATGCGGAAGAGTGTGAAGGTAGACCGAGAATACAACACGGTTCGCGTCGCAAAAAACTCACAAGTGACTGAGTCTTCGGGCTTGCAATACTCGCAAGATGTGGCTGGAACCTTGCAAATATTTCGTCAACTCATACACGACAATAGTTTTCGGGTTGTTCTGGAAGTTAGCGATGATACACTTGCAGACGAAATTGAACAAGCGCTACTGGACCCAGTATTTGTTCCTTACATTGGCCAACGCTCCTGTGTGCCGACCAAACCGCTGATAGCTGCAGTGTCTGAACAATCAATCATTGAGTCACTTGTTGTGAGCGAGTTCGATGAAGGTTGTTTGTATTTAGACACAAGTGTAAATCAAGCAACGCAATATCTCAAAGAAGTGGAAATAGATGGGTGGTCTCCGTTTCAAGTCATAGGCACCGAAACAATTACAGATTACCTCGTTGGGCCTGCACGTATATATGCTTCGCGCGAGGTGACAATTGTAGGGTATTTTTCAACAGTGCTCGTTTAAGTCCAAGGAGGTACAAACATGTTTATGAGTAAGATTGAATTGGATAAGCGCAACAGGAAATTTGTGGCGATGAACGAGTACCAATTGCATCAGTTTTTGTGGAAAGGATTCTCCGGCTTTGCTTCTCGAGAAGAATCTGGCATGCTTTACAATAGTACACTACGCGGAACAAGGCAGCACATCTTGGTGCAGTCTTTGGTAGAGCCTAGGTGGTCTGAAATTCAGGACAAAGGCGTGCAGGCAATCACAAAGGCGTTCGACCCTAGCTTTCGAGAATCGATGCAGTTGCGCTTTCAAGTGACTGCCAACGCAACAGTTGACGCAATGTGTAGCGACGGCAAACGCAGAAGGGTGCCCGTTGGGGTAGCTTCTGCTAGAAAGTCAGAATCGAGAGAGCAAGACCTACGCGACTGGTTGAATCGAAAGTTCGCGCTCGGAGGAGCTAGAGTAGAATCACTTGAAGTTGGACCACCAATCGATATGAATTTTACCAAAAGCGGCAAACGATCTAGGAACTCGATAGTGATTTCAACAGTGCAATTTGATGGAATATGCACAGTTGAGAACCCTGAAGAGTTCAGTAATATGCACCGCCGGGGCATTGGCCGAGCCAAGTCATTTGGCTGCGGAATGTTGATGCTGCGACGCTGTTGATATGTAACCGTTCTTTGACAATTGAGAGAATAGCATGAATATCTACAATCTTCCCGTCCCACCTTTGCGCAGCAGGGTGTCTACCTTGTACTTGCACAAATGTGCCGTCTCGGTTACCGATACGACACTGACAACAACCGACAAAACCGGAGTCCTTACGGGGATTCCGGTGGGGTCGGTATCTGCAATATTGCTTGGTCCTGGAACTACCATTACGCATGAGGCAATAAAGCACTGTGCCAATACTCGAACATTGATTGTTTGGGTGGGAGAGAATGGAGTTCGATTGTACTCGGCGGGTCAAGAGGGAGCTGCGCACAGTTACCGACTGCTTCGGCAGGCGAGGCTTGCATTGAACGACAAGCATAGACTTCGAGTAAGTAGGTGGATGTATGAGGAGCGATTTAATGAACACGCCCCTAAAAAGCGGTCAATTGAGCAGTTGCGAGGCATGGAAGGAGCGCGGGTGCGCGAGATGTACCGCGAGTTTAGTACAGAGTTCGGAGTCGAGTGGAACGGGCGCAAGTACAACCGGCAGGACTGGCGGCAGGCCGACGATATTAACCGTACTATCTCTGCTGCCAACTCATGCCTTTATGGGCTTTGTCACGCAGCCATACTGATAGCTGGTTATTCTGCAGCCATTGGATTTATACACACTGGATACTCACTTGCATTTGTTCACGATGTTGCAGATATGTTCAAAATGGAATTCAGCGTCAAGGCAGCATTTGAGGCAGTTGCCACAAACCCTGAAAAGGCTGAATACAGGGTTCGGCATCATTTGCGAAACAAGTTCAAAGAAGGAAAGCTCTTGGAACGCCTGATCCCGTTTATCGCCAAGATTATTGAGGCCGGAGAGGGGGATACCGATCCTCCCAAAGAGCTTGGTGGCGCAACCATAGATTTGATATCTCCGGAAGAATTTCCGTGGTATGGTAAACAAGTCAATTGAATGTGAGGTTACTATGACAGTGATTGTATTGGAAAAGGCACCCAATCGGCTGCGGGGTATTCTTAGCACATATCTTTTGGAAGTCCGTGCCGGAGTGTTTGTTGGTAAACTGAACGCAAAAATGCGTCAAACTCTATGGGAACGAGTGATGTATTTCGAGCTCAACATCGGGAGTGCGTTGATGCTGTATCCAGAACAAAGTGAGCAAGGGTTTGGATGTGAGTGGCTAGGGCAAAACAACCGTACCCCGGTTAAGGAGGACGACCTGTGGTTAGTATCTAGAAGCGAAAAGACTGTATATTGAAGCTGAACCAACCGGAATGTTGTTCGGAAACCACTCGAAATCCTTGAAATTTTGCAAAAATCAAGCATGCTCCCCGTATCCGCGGGGATGATCCTACTTAGTAATTCAATCGCGCCCAACGCTAACAATGCTCCCCGTATCCGCGGGGATGATCCTTGTAGAGATTTGCATCTAGCAGATTTGCACGAATGCTCCCCGTATCCGCGGGGATGATCCTTATCTCTTCGTTTTACTCTTCGTTCAAATCCGATGCTCCCCGTATCCGCGGGGATGATCCTTTCACGCCGTCGCGGGTGTGTTATTGGTATAAATGCTCCCCGTATCCGCGGGGATGATCCCGAAGCCTGCCTCTTGGTTACTGCGTCCGAGACATGCTCCCCGTATCCGCGGGGATGATCCTTGCCGAACGAATCTTAGTTGCAGATTGTGCAGATGCTCCCCGTATCCGCGGGGATGATCCGAAATGGTATTTATCTCTCAATAATAGCATCTAATGCTCCCCGTATCCGCGGGGATGATCCCAAAATAGTCTGTACGTCACCGCCCGTGTAAGAATGCTCCCCGTATCCGCGGGGATGATCCTACCTCA
>JAUHYX010000343.1 GCA_030426285.1 bacterium | reverse complement strand
GACTATACGGCGGCTGCTACATCAGAGAGCCAGTTGCTTGCGCCGGGATCGCTGCCCAATGGAGTGTACACGATACTCGTAACACAAGGCATCAGGCGCAGCGCTGCACAAATTCAGATTGTACAATAGGAGCGTCTGCTTCAACTCACTATATTTGAGCTATGAAAACTATGTTGAAAGCACTTGTTGTAGTGCTGTGCAGTTGTTGTCTCCACGGTACCCTTAGAGCGCAAACCACGGCGCAAGCTTCTGACAGCTTAAACGTTCAGCCGTATATTGGTGTGTTTGGTGGCTTGCTGTTTACGAGCAATGCAGCCGAACTCATGAATGTTGATGGCACTTCGTTTCTCTTGCAAGATGTAGCCCCCTTTGCCGGGTCTGCTGGCTCTGGGTTTGGCGGTGGAATTATGTTAGGGCTCCCACTAGCAGATGGCTTCTACGGCGTGGAACTCAAGGCTGGATTCAGTGGGCAATCAAATGACTTAACAACCACAGAAGAGCGCCTAATCCTCGTTTCAGATGGCAATGGCGGTACTACTCCCCAAATGGGAACTTTCACCCATAGATTGGCCACGCAGACACAGAGCATCACGTTGCGACCGAGTTTGTGGATACGTCCATTTGGCAATGCGCGAATCGGTTTCGGTCCGCAGTTCTCATTGGTGAACGGTATTTCATTCGAACAAATACATGAGTTTCCGAGCGAAGGCCCACCTGTCGTTCCAAGTCAAGATGGAGTTGTGCTAGACAGTGAGTTTCCACATGCATCTTCAATGCAAACCCACTTGGTGTTTAATGCTGGCTGGGAAGTTCCTGTGAACAATGACAATTCTCTAGTGTTGCAGCCCGATGTTTCGTATGCTATCCCAATGTCTCAGAACCTAGAACAAGAGGATTGGCAGACGTCATGGTTTGGTGCTGAGGTTCAAGTAAAGTACAGGTTCCCAACTTCGCAGTCGCCCCGTTTTGATACTATTTATCACCGTGATACAACTATTCGCGAAGAGTATGAAGTGCAAGAGGCCGTTGCTCTAATTTCGACGGATGTGAATACAGTGTTTGACGAAGACGCAAATTCGTACACAACGGTTATCACGGAGTCATTTCTTCGCACTGTTTCAAAGCCATATCCAGAGCTGACCGTTGATGTAAGCGCTTTCGGTATTACTGCCGAACATAAGCGTGTGCCCGTGAGCGACATTGTTCTCTCAGAGTATGTGGACGTGCGTTACACCCCTCTTTTGAATTACGTGTTTTTCGATGAAAACTCTGCAGCATTACCACAACGATATGCCGCTTTGAACGCACAAGAAGTACAAGACTTTACGCTCAATGGTCTGCACAATGTGAGCACGTTGGGACAATACTACAATGTGCTGAATATTGTCGGATACAGGATGTTGAAGCACCCCGACGCAGTGTTGACACTCACTGGTTGCAACGCCAATGTTCGGGATGAGCAGGGAAATACAGATGTGTCAAAACAAAGAGCACTTGCTGTAAAGTCATATTTGGAGAACACATGGGGAATTGCGTCTGATAGATTGCGAATCAGCGCTAGAAACCTTCCACAGCGGGAGTCGAATCCGGCCAAAGAAGAAGGCATGGAGGAGAATCGCAGAGTAGAGATCACTAGCACCAACCCGGCTGTTATCGCTCCAGTATTTACAAGCGATACAACATGGTCAACCGATATTCTACAGCTAGAATTTGTGCCTGCAGTGTCTTCTGAAGCCGGTATTTCGAGTTGGAATATGGATGTACGCAATGCCGACATCTCCGTTTTTTCAGAAAGCGGTGCGGGCGACATTCCATCAAAAATTATGTACGAAGTTGATCCCGAGGCGCTTGCAACAGTTGAAGAAGG
>JAUHYX010000153.1 GCA_030426285.1 bacterium | reverse complement strand
TCTGGCGTGAGTGATACCTGTTCTATATTGTTCAAGCTATCAGTCCCACGCGCGCAAAGATCAGCTGGATTGTCTGGATCGAGTACCCACGGGCTGTATCTATCACCAGAAGGAGACTCTAGGATAATGTCGATGTTTTGAATCAATGTTGTTGTTGAAAATGCCACGGCTGGCTCATCAATCCAACACACCATTGCTCTGACAGTGTTTGAAGTTGACCATACAGGGATATTGATTGTGACGGAGTCTGCATCATCTACACTCTGAGCAACGTCGAACCAATTGCTGTCGATGGCCTCTAGGGCTTGGTGTCCTTGCAACGCACCGTAGCCGGCCCGGTAGTCCAAACCTGCATTGTCAAAGTCATATGCCGTATTACACACTAGAGCTTTCAATAGGTCTGAGCGCGGACGTCCTCCGACCAAACTATCATACGCTTGTGACAACACTGCCATAGTACCTGAGACGGTTGGTGTTGCCATAGAAGTACCAGTAAGGGACTGATAGTCGTCTGTCAGATAGGTGCTATACACAGATGTCCCAACAGCAGAAATTTCTGGTTTTACTCGGCCATCAGCAACTGGGCCTCTAGAACTAGAAGAGTTGATGTTGTTCTGCTGTGTAGAATTGCCAACAGTAAGAACGTTTTTTGAAGGTTGTTGTCCATCTGCTACCGTATTCCAACCATCTGGACAGTCAGACGAGTAGTTGCCTGCAGCCCACACTTGCAGAAAAAAGGTGCTATCACGGATATGCCCGTCTATGCTATTAGATTCAGCATCATATGCTCCTTTGTTGCCGCAACTGTATCCATATTGTGTAATGCCAAATTAATTTTTGGCGTTACCTAAATATTCGTTTGTGCATCGCAACACTCGTTGCCAAATTATGTGGGTTGGTTTTTTCTATCATCTTGGCATTGTTTGCACAACAAGCAATTTAGTCCCTTCGGTAGTTTTGTGTACCAAGCCTTGCAGTTTGGGTGTCTAGCAACTTGGTCAACCGTGGCTCCAAATTTCTTGGCTACATTCTGCTACACTTTCATATCAGGGCTAAAAAAATATGCGCCTCACAGCAAGCCACAGCGAGGCGCATAACAGTTTAACTAGCTACTTCTGTTATTGCAGCATTGAACCAAAGTAATTGTACATGCGCTCCATAGATTCGTCTTCACTTCCGCAAGGGATGCAAAGCACTCCATGCTCATTCGTTTGGAATGTTGGTTGCTTGAATTGGACATTCAGCTCATAGCGTTTCGTCCCTGGCCTTTCTCCCTCTTTAACCTCTGTCCAAAAGGCAATAATTTCTTGTTGGTTGTAGTAACCTTTTCCAATCTGGATCATTTCGACCTCACTGTGTATGTTAATCATTCAACTGATGCCAACACCTACTTGGTATATATTGACTTATTCTCTGTCACTCTTTTCACTATTCTCCGGCAAAAGCTTTTGCTCTTTTGCCCCCAATTTCTTTGTCTGATTTGCTTCCCAATTCTGAGTGATAGCATCAACCCTTCGAGCTACCAGCTTTACAATGCTCTTGCCAAACTTGTCCATTGTTTCAAATGTCACTGAGAAGCCAACACTCAAAAACCTAGTCCGCAGGGTAGATAGCATCTCATTGAAAGTAGCTTGTACAGCTGGATCTCCAGCCAGCATTTTTTCAATATCGGAGTTGGATAGGCTTCGTTTCTTAGTCTTCTTCGTCGAAACGAACTGTCGAATTGATTTAGAAAGCAACACGACGATCCCTGTTGTCAGAAGGTATTTTACAGCCTCGTATAGAGACTCTTGAATGAGTAGACTAAGCTCCAGAGGCGAAGCTCGTACTATCTGGTACTCAACAATACATGTTTCTTTGAGACCAACCGCTCTCTCGACTTGCCCAACCAACTCGCTCACTAGTTGCAACAACTCACCAGCAGTCTCTAGGTCCATTTCCGCCTCACCAAAGGGAGGATTAAAGACCAGCTGTACATACCGCGGCGAGCTATCTTTTCGAATAAAGTTTGTAATCGTTCTTTGGTCGACGGTATCCCGGACAAAATCCATGAAATGAACAATAGCTCTGGTGGTTACAACAGCATCAAGTTGGGTCAATTGGACTTGGTATCTTGCGTGATCCTTGGATTGGAAGTAGCTATCATCGAGTAGACCGCTTATTGCCTCAATAAGAAATCTGATACTCCTGCATAAATTTCCATATGGCACATAACCTGTCTTGTCTGTGGGATCCGCATGGTCAATCAAATATCTAGCAAGGTCCTTGTCAAATTCGTAAAGTGCAACTATAGTTTCCGACTGGCGAAGTCCCGATTTTTCAACATATTGTGCGAAATTCACCGGTTCCCAAAAGAAGGTGCTTGCGGCTCGGTGCTTTTTAGCGTCTGTGTCAGCATTAAAATAGGCTTCGCTATTCTCAATGGAGTTTACTAAGCTTTCCCCAAAATGTCTTAAGATCTCGATCGAATTGGAGTGCGACCGAAGAAGTTGGTGCAACTCAATTGCATCTTTGTATCTGTTCATAAACAACGATCTAATTGTGAATGGATATTTCTTAAAAAAAGATACAACAATCCTGCATTCTACCATTCTACTTTAAAAGCGTGGTAAATAGCAATGGGCGCGCCTCTGGCGCTTCAAGCTGGATTCTGAGGGAGTTCTT
Organism: bacterium; assembly: GCA_030426285.1. Taxonomy (GTDB): domain Bacteria; phylum Bacteroidota; class Ignavibacteria; order Kapaibacteriales; family UBA7675; genus JAUHYX01. The sequence goes on along the minus strand of JAUHYX010000153.1, from coordinate 6,451 downwards.
ATGTTTAGCCTATTATGCGGTCGGCCTCAATCCTTTGGTGCGACTTGACAATGGTGTATATGGACTCGCCATCTATAGAAGTACTTAATTCTAGTCCTTCTATAGCACGCTTTATTCCACGCAACTCATTCACCACTGGGACTGCGAAAGTCGCGTATGATGCTGAGATAACTTCTTGGAGCTGATCAGAACCCAAGATAAACTCTGTGTTGTCGCCACCTGTGGAGTGCGAACGGTCACCAACTACAGCTAGAGTTGGCTGATCCACTATCCCACCTGTCGAAAAGGAGAGTATACCGGAAATGATTGGGCTTGCAAGCGCGTTGATACCTGCTGTCACTGTTGCCGAGATTCCTGCTAAGACAACTGGTGCTAGTGGACCAGCGGCAGCTGCTAAGGCTTTAATAGGCTGAGAAGCCAAAACAATCTCAAGCGCTGCAGCGGTTATGAGCTTCTTGAGATAGCCTGCCAGTGTCGCGAACGTCTTGCGCATGCCTTCTTTGGCGCCTGCGGTGTCACCTTCAAAGAGCTGAGTCAGTGAGCTAGCCACACCGTTCTTGAGAAGGTCCATAGACTGGCCAAGGGTGTCACTCTTTTCTGTGATCACATCGCCGATCTCATCGAGTTGTCTTCGCAACTCTGCAGCTGCTTCGTTGTCTCCAAATTCTAGAGCAAGATTCAGTTCATCTTCGAGACGTTGTTTCTGCGAGATTAGATCCGTCACTTCTTGCTCGAGGTCCAGTGCTAATTGGGCACCTTCTTGCTCACCTTCAAAGATCGATTGCTGTGCTCGGTAGTCAGCTTCGATTGCCAGCTTGCGCTCGTAGTAGGCAGCCTCTGAAATCAAGTCTGCGTCTTTAAGTCTATCAAGTTCTGTGAGCTCTTCTTCATTGTTCCGTTGCAAGATGTTCATTCGAGCAGAGTGCGCAACCTGCAGATGAGACTCCGTTGTCAGACGGATTTCCTCAAGGTGCTTTGTCAGGTCCACTTGTTCTGTTTCATGCACAGCTCTTAAGTTGGATAGCTCTTCTTGGTACACAGACCGTCTTACAGTCGAGACTTCTTTTGACTTATCAAGCTCCAAGTCCTTGATCTCTACAAGTTGCCTACGAATCTCGATCTTTTCCGAGTCTGAGAGCTCTTTCAATAGCTTTGCTTCAAGGCGTTTCCGCTCATCTGTGATCGCTGTAAGGTCTGCTTCAACTTCTGGCAGTAGCTCAGCCGAGGAAGACAAACCAAGTTCGATGCGCATCTCGAGTGTCTTACGGTCTAGCTCTGACTCGAGAGCAGTGAGTTCTTCGAGCTCGATATTCAGCTCTGCCTGGACTCCAAGTACCACATTTGTTTGCTCTTGAAGACCAAGTGCAAGCTCTCGAACAGTGTTCTCTAGTTCTTGGCGTTCTTCTTTCTTGATGCCAACACCAACTGAGATGATATTCCCTTGATCGTCAACTTCGAGTTCAAGTGTTTCCTTGAGCTTTTCGTATTGTGATTCCAAGAGTGCAAGCTTTGCTTGTTCAGACACAAGCTCATCCTGCGCGTTGGCCTCACGGCCTTCTTCGATCAAAACACGCTGCTTGATGAGCTCGTTGCGCTCGAGCTCTTGAGATGCAATCGTTTGCTGAACATCCAATTGCCGTTGCAGCGTAGCGAATTCACTCTCGGCAGTCTTTGTTTTGCGTTTCTTCGGCTCTTCAATGAGCTTGGCATTCTCTGCAGCCAATGCCTTGAGAGAGTCACGCTCTTTGTCTTGTTGCACAAGCAATTCTTTGGTTGCGATGATCTGTGCATCAATGGCTTCAACTGCGCTTGTGTCAACATCACCAGACTGCTCGAGCTCTCGCTTGCGCAATGTAAGATTATTCAGCTCTGCCAAGGTGGCATCGACAGACTCATTGGCTTTGGCAAACGTGTCTTCAAAGCTCTCGCCAACATCTTCGACAGCTTTGGCCGTGGCTTCGGCCTCGGCTGTTTGTTTCTCCTGGATTTCGAGAATCTTTTGCGCTTGCTCTTCTGTTAGCTCAAGCGCTTCTGTGATTTCATCGGAGGCTTCCGCTGTGAGAACACCTGCCTGAGAACCAGCTTTGTATGTCTCGACAAGGGCATCCTTGTTCTTGTTTATCTCAGCTCTTAGTGCCTGGTATTCGGCCTGCACTTCTTTGAGTTCTTCAGTGTCGCCACTTGCAGCGGCTTCGTCTGCTTCTTCTTTGAGCTCTGCAAGGCGTTCCTTCTGCTCACCATAAATCTCCACGAGCTCTGATGACTTCTCACTAAAGCGTTCTTGCGCGGCTTCTAGTTCCGCTCCAAATAGTTCTTTGTTTTGCTCCGAGAGCTCACGCGCCTTGTCAATGTTGATGTCGTATGTCTCAACGAGGTTGCCTGCATCATCTACAGAAGCTTCAATATTCACTTTTGCTTCTGGTGCGATCTCCGCGATCTCTGTGGCCGCGTCCTGTGCTTTTTTCTTTAGCGCATCGAGTTGTTTCTGATCGGCTTCGGTGAGCTCAGATTTGCCAGAGAGCTCTGCGATTTGTTTCTGCACATCGTCATACTCGGCTACCAGATCATCGAAGTCTCCCTGTGCTTTGATTTTAACATCCGCATCGAGCTCAGACAGTACATCATCCATGCCTTCTTTTAGTGAGCTGGCCATGGACTCGTTGAACCCATCTGAAAAGGCGTCTGCGATACCGCCGAAGTCACCAGTGAAGAGCGCGCCAAGGGCGCTAACGACACCAGAGGCAAAGCCCTTGATCTGATCCCAAAGATCATCGATGATGTTTCTCACGGTCTCGAAGTTCTCGTAGAGCAGGTACACTACGCCACCAATAGCAGCTAAGGCCGCAACCACAAGCGTCACAGGCGCCAACACAGTTGCCCAGGTAGAACCCGCTGCAAATTCCACCCCAAGGAACCCAGTTTCACTCGCGATGAGAGCAGGAAGCAAGGTTGCCAACATTTGGCCTGCAAACTTCTTGAGTCCTTTGCCAGCGCCTGCAGGGAATACTTGGACAATTGAGGTCAGAGATGTTATTGCCGGCGCCATTTCTGCAGCAGAACCCAGAACAGCAGAGACGCCAGTACCAACAATGTCTGTGATTGCGAGCAGCTGTTCTTGCATGAATGCGCGTGCGCGGTCTATGGTCCCTTGTGCAGTGTCCATGCGTTGTGCTGCTTGTTCAAAAGCAGAGCCCGTGCCTTCTTGGCCAGCTCTGATTGCGTCTTCAAAGTCACGGAGCTTGTCTGTGTTGTCCAACAGGATGCCAGCAGTAGATGCGTTCTCAGCACCAAAGATCTGGAAGAGCAAAGCGTTTTTCTCTGCAGCTGAACCTACACCATCGAACCCAGAGTTAAGCTTTGCAAGTGCTGCTTCTAGTCCTTGAGTTGTAAGAATCTCTCCAAGCTCTTGACTTGAAGTACCGAGCTTTGTCATGGCGAGTTCTGCAGGTCCAGATGCTTTCTGCATAAGAGCAAACACATTACGCAGTCCGACACCAGCCTCAGCTCCTTTCTTACCACCAACGGCCAAGACTTGTATCGCTGCGTTTACGCTCTCGAATGATTGGTTCGCGCCCTTTGCAGCGACACCAGCATTGAGAATTGCTGCAGTCACCTCCGGCACTTCGGCTGCACCGACCTGAGCTCCGGCAGCGAGTGCGTTGATCACATCAGTTGAGGCTTGAGCATCTGCAAGCGAGTCGCCTGATATCAGACCAAACTGGAGCATTGAGTCTGTAAGCGCAGCCATCGACTGCGCAGCATCGCCACCACCAGAGGCGCTGAGGATGTTGACATTCGTGGCAAAGAGCTTCAAGGCCTCAGAGCTTTCTGCAACGCCGGGACCAAGCTTCGAGAGAATCCCTTGGTAGGACGCGAGTTGATCAGTTGCACTCGTACCAAACTCGACCGCCAGAGCGCGTGCGTCCTTTCCAAGGCCCTGCAGAGTTTCACCGGTCTGCCCCGTGATCGCGCCTACATTGGCCAGCGACTGCTCATATTCCAGAGAGACAGAAGAGAGTTGTCCCAAGGCTTGTGATGCTCGTTCGACCACATCGAGCATGCCAGCGAGATTAAAGAAGTCCTTTCGACCAGATGATGCAGAGCGTTCATTGAAGTGATCGGCCTCATCAGCCAAGTCCTTCATAGCAAAGGATGCACCTTCGATATCGCTAATCTCATCTTCATCGATGAGATTGATGCCAGAGCCAAACTTCCCGAGAGCTTGTTTGAACTGTGAGAGCAAGGCGTTCATTTTTTGAACGTCGAGAACTGGTGTAAGGTTGATATCTAAGTTGATTGCTGCCATTGTTTATTGCCTAGTTGATGTTAACCCTGCTCGATATAGTGTCGCATGATTTCCTCAAGCTCCCACATTCGCATTCTCCTGGCTTCATTGAGCTTTAGGTACTCTTGATTGGCCACAAGCCAAATCAAAGGATGTGAGAGTGCTTCCCGCATCAGCTCTGAGTACCTTCCAGTGTTCCATGCTCGTTGCCGTTTGAGGATGGTGAGTTGTGCCCGTCTGCGTTTTGAGTGAGATGTTGTACTCGCCTCTCTGCTTGGGCGTATGCTTCCCACATTCTTTGATTGTGCTGATTGATTGCGTGCGTTTCGCAAGGCAAGTCCACGTTGGATAGTAGTAGCTGCCTCTTCTGCTTGAGGAAGAAATTTTTTTTTACATCCTCGAGCACCTTCCATTGGTCGGGCCCTTTGAGCTGCATCAGAGCGGGCAGAATCTCAGACTCTGCATCATGCTTTGAGAACGGCAGCAGTGTGCCGTCTTCAGCTTCTCGTTTTAGCAGGTAGGCTACAGCTCGTAGCGTTGCATACGTGCCGTCATTATCAATGTCAGTCTGCATGTCGACTGAACCTCGCAATTGCAACTGATCGTACCTGTGCTCTAGCGTGCGTGTTGCAAGCAGGGCTTGTTGCATCTCGAGTTCTTCGTAGTCATACCTGTAGTTTTTTTCGCCAAGCGTGAGTCTGCACTCTTGGTTGCTGTGTTTAGCTGTCTTTGCTTTTGTGGTCGTTTGCATGTTTTCCTCTCTGGGTGTTCTTAAGAAGGTTGATTTTCTAACGTTTGGATGATCACCATTGAAGCGACGCCTGCAGCAGGCATCATTGCTTTGATGGTCATGATAGCCTGCGGGTAGAGATCAGAGCCTGACCACTCGACAGAAAAGCCGATGTCAGCGTCTTGGTTCTCTGCATGTACATCGATGCGCAAGAAAGCTGCTGTACCTGAATACACGCTTTGGCCATTGAACCAGAACACAACTTGTGTCAGCTTTCCATTTTCATTTCCTGCGAGCGCTGGCGCAATAGTCTCTTGGTCGGAGGACACGATGTAGAGTTTTGATGTCAATTCGTAGGCTACTGTTCGCGGCATACCGTTCATGTCCGTAGCTACAATTGGCTTTAGCTCCCAGGTAGATTGTTTACCTAAGAGTTTGATAAAAGCGGTGGTACTTAAATCACCTCCAAACAAGTCAACTTGTTTTAGCGGGCAAAGCCGCACTTTATGAATGTCTTCTATTGTCATGCCGGTTCTACCTCTTGCAATTCAAAGGCTACTTCTGGGAATCTCACATTGCCTCCAATAAACGTAGCAGGTAGGTTGCCGTCACCAGCGAACACGACTTCCACGTATTGCCACACATCTGCAACTTTCTCAGTGGCAATCCATATGCGGCTCGCTGTTGCCCACATGTCTTTAAGGAAGGTGTACTTTGCACTGGCTACCAGCTCATCGGCACTAATGGCGAGATCGTAGACAACTCTGTTTGCTACCCTCTTGGCATAGAATACGCGGCGGAGCGTCTGCCCGCTAATACGCTCAACGCTTGGGCGCCCTATGCAGCGTAGTGCATTAAACTCTTGTGCAATGTCGCTTACGCCTCCGGGGTCGCCTCCGGCAGGTCTATATTTAAGTGCAATGTTCATATGAGCATACCTCTTGAAGTGACTGTTGGGGCTTGAGGCCGAATCTGTAACGTGTCTTCACGAACTATGTCACCTACTTTTCGAAGTACCGTTTCGCTGCTAGACAGGCTGCTATAATCGGTGGCGGCATTCCACGCTGGGCTTGTTGTGGTTCGCACGTATAGTGACTCACCAGATGAGAGCAGTTTGCCAGGCATCTCGATAGTCCCCGATATCTGTACCTGCACGTACTCTCCAACTAATCCTGCGGATAATGCAATGCCAAGTGGTTTTGTGCCTAACTGATGGTTTGCCTCGGCGCGGCTAGCGGTCTCTTGGCCAATCGCCACAATGTCAAACTGTTCAACGTCCGCTATACATTCGAGTAGGATGGTGTTTTGCGTCGTTTCTGGCGATACCACGGTTGGTGGTGGTGCCGAAGCAATTTGGTCTACGCCCTTAGCCGATGCGGAGTAATTGAATCGACCAACCCGATGCAACTTCACGCGTGTTTCAAATTTTTCTAAGT
>JAUHYX010000152.1 GCA_030426285.1 bacterium | reverse complement strand
CAGAGATTGCTGCAGAGTTAAGTTTCCGGCATGATATTCGGCGACAATGATATCTGAATCTTTGTCTCCAAACACTACTTCCACCTTGCCATCACCGTCGAAATCTGCGGCAATTGAGACGGGTGGACCGAACAAATTGACTCCTTCAGTACCTGGTGATGTTGAGTTGACAATTGTGTCGCTGGACACATACTGGTTGCCTTGATAGTCCAACACATAGAACCCAACATCAGAGCGAGCCACAATTTCGTCGAGTCCATCGTTGTCAACATCCGCAAGCAAGCTTGCCCAAAAACCTCCACTCATTGTATCAGCGTGAAGCACTTCGCCAAATGGGTTTGTGCCCCCTTCTGGTCGTTGCCACAACTGCCCGGCTCCCAGTCTGTGCGCAAGAATTTCGAGGCGACCATCTCCATTGGTCTCTCCAACTGAACGAGGAATCCAAATGTCATTGAGCTCGGCTACAACTGGTAGTTCTGTGCCATGTATTTCGAGCACCTGCAAAGCGCCAAAACTACCTGAACTCCAGTCATTTGTCACAATATTGGGAACTTCATTACCGGTTACATCTTCAATAGTTGGTAGAATATAAGCTGGTGCACTTTCGAGGTTTGTGCCAACAAACATGCCAGACGGCGCAACATGAGGTACCCACGAGAATGAAATTGTCGTGTCACGAGTCTCTGTTTTTCTCACTGAGCCAGCGACTCCAATGTTAGCATGAGCGCGAATCTCGGCAGTAACGTCCGTTTGGGAAATACTTGAACCGAATACAACATGATTCGATAAGCTTCTTCCACGTTGTTGTTGCCACTCTCCTCCAAACTCAGCTTCGGGCCAGGACGGCAATGAGGTGGATATATATACGGCAGGAACTGTTGTCACCCCATCCCAAACTGTACCAGATTCAACCTCAGTGATAGAAAAGACATCAGGCGACGACACCAATCGCACTCTCAACCGATCTTCTACCTGCAAACCTTGAGATGACCGAGCAGTCAACAGCAGGACACCGACCGTATCTGCAACTCCACTTGGGAGGGTCATAAATTCACTTTGTTGTTGCAACATTGTTGTGCGTGAAAGGGGCGTTTCACCCTGCGCAAGAACTGTATACTCCGTTGGCTCTTCACCAAGTCCCACTGCAAACTCCCAATCGGAAAACGATGAACCACCAGCGGACGCTTCAACTGGACTTGGCTGATTGACTACAATAAGAGACATCGCGACTGGGGCATCGATTGCTGCATGCAGGGTCATCCTGTTTTCTATATATGACCGCAGAGCAGCAACGTCAATTCTTCCATTGGCGTAGCGTTCATCCCAACCAGGGTCACCCAAATCAACTGCTGAATACAGAACTGCTTGACACAGTTGCTTCGAACTAGCTTCTGGCCAAAGCTCTTTTGCCAACGCTAAAGAAGCAGCAACATAAGGCGTTGCAAAAGACGTGCCTGAGACAGTCTGGTATTCACCAAACAGATCAGCAGCAACAATATTCGTTCCTGGTCCAACAACATCAACTGCGCTTCCACGCACGGAGAAAAACGCAATCCCGTCACTCTCAGTTGAAGCGCCAACAGAAAGTGTGTACCCTAGATTTCCAGGATAGTGCGGTTTGGTACCACCAGCATTTCCGCTCGAGGTGACAACTATAACTCCCGCATTTTGGGCCACATCAATTGCATCTTGAATTATCGGTGAGTAAAAACTGTCTCCAAATGAACAGTTCAGTATATCGCAACCCGCTGCAACTCCGTACAAAATACCAGCAGCAATGTCGTCATCTTCTGCATTACCCGATACATCAAACGCACGAATTGCAACGATCTTTGCATCGTATGCCAACCCCGCAATACCGGTATTATTGTCCTTTACTGCAGCAATAACACTTGCGACTGCTGTTCCGTGTCCATGTTCGTCCATGGGATCTGCGTCTCGATTGATCGCATCACCAAAGTTGGCCAATTCTTGATCAACAACATCGAAACCGACTACGTCGTCAACAAAGCCGTTTCCATCGTCATCGATGTTATTGATATCTCCCGAAACTCCTTCGCGAACCTCGTATTGCGACCACGGCTCAAATGCTCCGGAACCATTTATGTCTTCAGGATCATTTACCCACATATTCTGCTGCAAGTCGGGATGCATGTAGTCTACCCCTGTGTCAATCACACCAATTTTGACACCTTTCCCTGTGGCGACATTCCACATCACTCGAGCTTGTATTTTCTCCAACGCCCATTGCTCAGAAGATCTTGGATCTTTGGTCAAATTCGTAGTTATCGCGCGATTGGGTTTCACAATTCCGCGTTGCAACTGCTCCATTTGCCTGCGCACTATCGGGAACATCTGGATATCAGCATTGAAGAGACGAATGACATTCTGCACGTATGGCTTGTGGTGCTCAGGACTTGAAACCGAAAGCCAAGCTACGTTGTGGCCACTTTCTGAAAAGGCGTCTAACTGCTTGAGAACAAACCCATTATCGCCACTTACATAACCCTGTTGTTCAAGAGCAGATTCTAGTTCTTGTTTGCTCGTCACGTCCAAAGGAACGCGTACTAGGAACGCAATTTCTTCGGCCGTAGCAACGACAGTTCCAAGACAGAACAAGAAAACTGTATAAAGTAGATGAATGTGTTTTGGCATAAGATTGTGGAAAAACTACTCTTAGTACATAGAACTGAATTGAGCCGAGCACAACATACAGCAAAGCCAATTGAACGGAAAGTCATAAGTCCAAATCTAGGGTAGAAATTCGTCCCCTTTAAACTACCCCCTATCGGTCTATCGTTTACTAGAGTGAGCACACACACTTGCCCGGTGGAGGTTGGAAAAACAAGCCAGACTCTTCTTACTGCACACCGAACAGCTCTTAATCTGTTCACAGCACGCATCCACCGGGCTACTTTTTTTACCTTTTGTTTTTATGGCAATCAGTGCCATTTTAAGGAAATCGTTGTGTAACTTTTAAGAGTCTGAAGTACATGAAGAAGACCCTCCTTGTCTTTTGCCTTGCAGCTTTAGTAAGCGCTCCACAAGTGCAGGCTGAAGACCCTCCGTTTACATTGAATGAAGAATTTTCATACGCCACCAAGGGCAACTTGGAAGGTTATCTAAAGCCAGCCTTTACGACAATTGCTGAAGGTCAGGCATCATCTCTGTTCAATTCAATTAATCTTTCTGATGAGTTTCGTGTCGGATTAGACATCAATTACCATGTCATGATTATTCCCGATTCAGAGCGTTCGTTCTCTGCAAAGCTTCCAGATTCTTATTCGTCGTTTAGCAGGTCTAGCAATGCGAAGCTGGAGTCTGCAGATGAGGATCGCGACTTGTATCCGTCAGTTGATCAGCCAACGATATATGGTGGACAAGCCACACCAATTTTCTCAGCCGAAAAATCTGATACGAATGCAAAGTCAGTTGTTTTCCTTTCTGGGAATGACCGCAGCTGGATGCCCACAATTCCTGCAATTGGTCTCGTATTTAATTTGCCAACCGAAACAGAAGTGCGTTTCAGATATGCAGGATTCTCATTTGATGAATCCACTGAAACTGAAATAGAAGGAATGCCCGGAGTATTCGCACCTGATACAGTCAGCCGTTCGGCATCGTTTTTCACGATTTCGGCCACGCAGCAGTTAGATGATGTACTGGAAATTCTTGAAAACGACACCAACATCATGGTTGGTGTCAACATAGCTTATAGCTCTGTAAGCCTCAGCGGAATCTACGAATCCAGCGTTTTTTCCATGGCAGCCATTGGTGAGTATGAGGTTGACGAAAAATTTTCAATGACTGGCTTCTTGCAATTCGAAGCGACCTCAGGTGAGATTAAAGCTGTGAGACAACCAGGTACAGAACTTGCTGATTCTCCATACGAGGAATTGCGAGACCCGGAAAACACTGACTTTACTATGGATGCTGCGGGTGACAATTCGCTTCGTTTTGGTGTAGGTGCTCATGGTCATTTTGGACCACTCGTGTTGTCGGCCTCTGCGGCACTGGCAACTCAGCCAGTGTTTACACTTGGCGGTACCATTTGGTTTAATTAAACACTCATGACACTAAAACACAGAGAATAATAATGAAGTCAATTACAAATTTTATACAAAAAGTGTCCGCCAAAACACTACTCGTTGTTGGTGGGCTTGCCGCTTTTGGTTGTTATGGATCCGTCGTAGACAGCTTTGAGTACTTTGATGTGCAAATGATTGCGCAGTTCGACGCGAATTGGACAAACAAAACAGCGCCTGACGTAACTGTCGACAAGACAGTCCTCACGGACTATGAGGAGTTTGAAGATAATATTGAGAAGCTTCACGGCGCTACTCCATTGCAATTTTCATGGTGGCTTGAAGACGTTCGCAACGGCAACTCAGGTATTGACCCACAAGAAATCGTATACTCATACGCTAAATTCAGAATTGGGTTTGATACTGACAAAAGCGACGGTTGGGACACACCAGATACATGGTACGATCTAGCAGAATTTCAGAATGTGCTAGTTGGTGATTATTACGAGAATCCACAAATCCACTTTGTACCTGGTGAAGTTGCTGAGATTATTTCCGAAGCCATTCTCAATGAGGATTACGGATACACGTTCTGGACAGAGTCAGAATTTGGTGCGCCAACGGCTCCTACGGGAGTGAGTGACTTTTTCCCTAGCATACGCGGTGTTGCAGAGCTCGCAGTTGAGCTAGAAGTGAAACCTTAAGGATAGTCTCAATATCTACAGGGTGTGACCGGTTCGCGGTTCCACCCTTTTTTTATGTGTAACACGAACTACAATCCTACGCTACTTTACGTTGACAATCATTTGATTGTGTACAACAAGCCTGCTCGCATGCTCACGCAGCCCGACAGCACGGGCGATATGGCGTTGTCTGAATATGCTGCTGACTTTGTGGCAAAAAAATACAATAAGCCTGGCAAAGCCTTCATCGGGATTGTTCACCGACTCGATCGGCAGGTCTCTGGAGTTGTGGTTCTCGCCAGAACAAGTAAAGCCGCGTCGCGATTGTCAGATCAGATTCGCAAACGCACCGTTGAGAAGGAGTATTCAGCCATGGTTTCTGGAGCCCCGCCACAACAAGCGCGATGGGTTGATCAACTCCATTACAACAATTCAGCGAAAGAGTGTATTTTGGAACTCTCATGTAACAACCCGCATCGAGATGTGTCGTTGATTCATGTGCGATTGATCACTGGTAGAAAACATCAAATTCGACAGCAGTGCGCCATGCACGGTCATCCAATTGTTGGAGATCGACGCTACGGAAGCTCGGCTTCCTATTCACCTGGAATAGCTTTGCATTGTGGCTTGATGCGAATTCAGCATCCAACCACGAAAGAAATACTCACTTTTACTTCACAAGCGCCATTTACACCGAACAAACAATGAACGTACCGTTTTTCCGATACTCGCTTCTCATCGCATCCTTTTCAATTCTCGTTGCCGGTTGTGCAGAATCTGGTGACACAGAAAATGCACGAAACACTGTTTCTGGAGTGCTGCAAGAAAAACTGGACACGATAGTCACGCTGACACACTTTTCTTCAGATATCAACCAGATGCGGCGTTTGGAAGACACGCTCGTGAGTGCCAAGGTGAGTGACTCGAACACGTACTCACTGCCTCTTGAGATATCGGAGCCAGAAATGACGACATTGCGTGTTGGTAGCTTTGTGATATTCGACAACAAGCTCTTGTTGCCGGGCGAATCGCCTAAACTTTCTGGCTCGATTACTGATATCGAAATTCATGGGGCTCCATCACTGGAGAAACAAATTGCCTTTGCGAAGGTGTTTATGGGAACCGAATGGGCCAAATTAGCCAACTCGCAACGCAACAACATAGGCACTGATGCGACTATGGACTGGTTTGAAAGCGAAAGAAAGCGTGCTCATAGCTGGATTGATTCTGCCTTTGGTGCAGAAACACAAAACACTGCAAAACAGTATTTGCACGTGTTGGCCGACTTCTTCATTTCAGATAGAAAGCTCTCTGCAATAAGCAGGTTCAAGTACAAGGGTGAATCAGGCCTTCTCTCCTTGGATTTCTGCAGCGATTTACCGTGGAATGACTCGTTGGCCTCAGAATGTTACCTGTACTATCACTTGCTGGCCAAGGTTCCGTTTACATACACAATCAGAAACACCACGCTAGCATTTGACACCACTTCGATGACTCCCGAAGAACTTGGCGCCGATGCCTTCCTGCGTCAGCCAGAAGAAAAGCTCGAAGCGATTGACGCATTCATTCCAGAGGGCAAAGCAAGGCAAGATGCTTATTTCAAGCTCGCCTACAGCGACATTCTCACACTTGCAACCGAGATGAGAACAAGCGTGACTGTCTCTGAATCGTATGCCGAGGTTGTGTTTAAGCGCGTTGACATGCTAGACCAATTTATTGAATCGCTTCCGCAACGCGGTGTAAGCCCAGAAAGGGTGGAATTTTTAAAAACTTTGCGAAATGAGCGGTTCTAATCGTGCGGTTGAGTGAATTTCGTGGTAGTTTTGCAATGAATTTGTTGCACAAAACAACACATGGTATTCATGCAAGCCTATCAGAATTACATCAACGGCCAATGGGTAGATGGGTCAGGTGGAACGTTTGAAAACGTCAATCCAGCTGATCGCAACGACATCATTGGTGCATTCCCTCAATCGACAGCAGACGATGTTGCGAACGCAACGGCAGCAGCCAAAGCTGCTATGAAAGAATGGCAACTCATGCCAGCCCCAAAACGCGGAGACATACTCCGTCGCGCAGGCGATATTTTTGCTCGCAGAAAAGACGAACTCGCAGCGATCATGACTCGCGAAATGGGCAAGCCTGTTTTCGAAACCAAGGGTGACATTCAAGAAGCAATTGATACTTGTTATTACGCAGCTACCGAGGGACGTCGTCTCTTCGGTATGAATGCACCAAGCGAAATGCCAAACAAAATGAACTTGAGCTTTCGCATGCCTCTTGGCATTTGCGGTATTATCACTGCATGGAATTTTCCGATCGCAGTGCCGAGTTGGACAATCATTCCAGCACTTGTGTGCGGCTGTCCAATCGTATTCAAACCATCCGAAGAAGCTCCACACTCTGGAAATATTTTCGCAGAAATTATGGAAGAAGCCGGACTTCCGGCAGGTGTGTTTAATGTTGTTCACGGTGCTGCAGAATGTGGAAGTGCCATTGTAGAACACAAAGACATTGCCGCTGTAGCCTTCACTGGTTCTACTGCAACTGGTAAGAAAATTGCTGGAAGATGTGGTGAACTCAACAAGAAGTGCTGCTTGGAAATGGGCGGGAAAAATGCGTCAATCGTTATGCCAGATGCCGATCTCGACCTCGCAGTTGAAGGCGCTCTCTGGGGTGCATTCGGTACCACTGGACAACGCTGTACGGCAACGAGCCGCTTGATCCTTCACAAGGATATTCACGACGAAGTAGTTGAGAAACTCACTGCAAAAGCAGCAAGTTTACGTATTGGACCTGGTCTCAAGCCTGAAACTGAAATGGGGCCAGTTATCACTGAAAAGCAACGCGACAAAGTGCTTGACTATGTGCGCATCGGTCGTGAAGAAGGTGCACAACTTGTACTCGGTGGTGAACGTGCCGAAGATGGAGAACTCAAGAACGGCAATTTTGTACAGCCGACAATCTTCACAAATGTTACTCGCAACATGCGCATTTTCAAGGAAGAGATTTTCGGACCAGTTCTCAGCGTTATTAAGGCAGACTCTGCTGATCACGCAATCGAACTTCTCAACGATTGTGATTATGGTCTCTCCTCTTCCATCTACACAGCTGATGTGTCATTGGCATTCCGTGCCATGCGCGATATTGAGGCTGGTATCACATACATCAATGGTCCGACTATTGGTGCAGAAGCACACATGCCGTTTGGCGGTGTGAAAGGAACTGGAAATGGTCATCGCGAAGGCGGATGGACAGTATACGAATTCTTCACTGAGTGGAAGAGCGTGTATGTTGATTTCTCAGGTGGATTGCAACGAGCACAAATCGACAATTATGACGACTAAACCACTTGCAACATGTTGGTGATTGCATCGATGACAGAAATGTCGAAAAAGAGATGCATCCCACCCCACATAATTATTGACACTGCCAAAGGGATGGATGCGTTGTCATCCATCCTCAGTGTCACAGAGGCAGATTCGACAATGCCAGCAAACACTCCGCCCACAATACCTAACAGGTAGAATTCAGCAGGACCGTTGCCACAAAGACCGATCACAGCAACGGTAGCAGCGGCTGAAATGCAAAACGCGGTAAATCCGACCAGACTTTTGTCTAGAAACCTAGTTTTGCCAAACCGACGCCCAATAAGCGCCGAGCAAATGTCGGAAATAATAAGAATTGAAAATGCTGTAATTGCAATGATTTTCGGGAGTAGGAGTACACATGCAACAGCGGACATGAGTACATATGTTGCACCATTCAGAAGAAACTTGTCAGAGTCTTTTTCATGCTCCCGCAACATATTGCCAAAAAATGTATTGAGCAGTCTGTTAATCGGTGTGAAATAGTGACTGCCGACATCTACAAACAGCGCGATGAGGAACATGGGAACCACAACCATTGCCATTTCAACCTGTGTGAGGTAAATGTAGACAATTGGAATTGACAGCGAGCACAAATGAATGAGCTTGCGCAGAACTTCGTCCTTGTACTGTATATCTCCTGCTTTATGCACATTCAAAGATAACGAATTGCCGGAATAGGCAACACAAAACCATGCGAATAATAAGCACACGCTCCGTCTGTAAGATTAACCTAGGCCTAGAAATACTACAGCGCAGAGAAGACGGCTATCACGACCTGAATACAGTGTTTCAACACATTTGTGTCGGCGATGATATTACCATAACGGTGAGTCCATCAGGCAGCCGGACCACAGTGAGCTGTGACGCGCTTCCCTCCCTAGATGAACAAAGCAACCTTGTATTCAAAGCATGTGAGAGGTTGCGGGAAGCTGCTGATTTTGTTGAATCTGTTCACATAGACCTCGAGAAGCGCGTCCCTGCTGGTGCTGGATTGGGCGGTGGAAGCGGAGATGCAGCAGCGGTATTGCGGGTCCTGAGCGCAACGCTTGGCCACTCTGTTTCCAAAGAAAAAATTGTTGCCATCGCGTCTTCTCTTGGAGCGGATATTCCGCAGTTTCTTGGACACCCAACCCAAGTGGCAG
>JAUHYX010000342.1 GCA_030426285.1 bacterium | reverse complement strand
GCTGTTCAGAGCTGTGATCTTTTTGAGTCAGATGATGATCCTGTTGGACCTTCAGCAAGCGACAACTCGGCTATCGGGGTGATTTCCACTGAAGGCAATGGCTTGATCAAAACTGAATCTGGAGTTTCGGTTACGGTTTCGCCGGGCTGTATTCCGCCGACAACGTCGAACGAAAACGGGCAAATGACTATTAGTATCGAACTCGCAGAAGATCAAACTCCAGACATTCCTGCCGGTGAGAGCCTAGCATCGAATGTCATGCGATTTGGTCCATCAGGTTTTACATTCGCACAACCAGTGCTCGTAACAATTCCTGTTGACGGAGACATTGGTGACGAGGAAGTAGCGATATACCGGGTCAATCCAACCACTGGTGATCTAGAGCGCTACCCAGCTATCATTGACACAGAAAACAATACTGTCAGCGCATTCACGTACGAGTTCTCGCCGTGGTTTGTGACGAGAACTGGACGAACCATGGGCAGCAATACATCGTGGGGATGTGTGGAGTTCTCAACAATCTACAGAGCTGTCGGCGGTTGTGTAACAGGTATAGATCTAGCCTATCCGCAGCAGGACGCGAGCTACACAGGAAAAGGGTCGTTCGTGTTCGGTACTGACATTGGACTCTCTTCAAGGGTGAAAGTGCATTTACCGCAAGGAAACTACACATTTTGCTTGCAGAGAAATGTGGGCTCGCTCTTTTCACCCACTTGGGAACACGACATTGTTTCCGGAATTACCGTGACAGCCAATGGGTACTACGGCTCATGTTCTGATGAAGTAATCTCAGCTAGTGCAAGTGGAACACCTGGATTGTGTGACTGCACACCTGAATTCACACCGTCTGCCGGCACTGGTGACGTGCAAGTAACACTTACTTGGTACAATGCTGAAGGGGTGGATTTAGACTTACACGTTACAGACCCTAATGGTGAAACAGTGTATTGGGACAATGATCAATCTGTTTCTGGTGGGGTGCTCGACAGAGACAACGAATGCTCAAACTACATCAATGGCAAGCCAGAGAACATCTTCTGGAAGAACGCTCCAAGTGGAAAGTACAAAGTTGAAGTAGACTGGTATGAAGCTTGCGAAAGCTCAGTTTCTAGTCAGCCATTTATCGTACGTGTTCTCAACGGTTCTTCCGCTCGCACATATCACGGAAGTATTGGTGTTGACAAAAAAGTGCAAGTCGTAGAATTCGACGTAAGTGCAAACGGGCTTGTGTACAGTCCAGAAACCCTCGTCGAGACTGAGCGTACTGCTCATCACCACTCAAAACGATAGTATTTGTTTTGGAAGAGATATCTCTTATTTTCATAGGGATATCTCTTCCAAATTATGGAGTCTGCTATGAAACCTGCTTTGTCTTTTTGCATTTGTGCACTTGCTTTATTGTTTTCTGGAGTTGCCAATGCTCAGCTCACGAGTTTGCAGTGGGTCAAAACGTTTGGTGGTGTCTATGATGACTATGGACGGGCAACAGCCAGTTTGAACAATGGGGATGTTGTCTCCGTTGGTAATTTTTTTTCCACCATTCTGCGCCATGAACGTGAAGAATCAGATGGATCTGCAATAATGTTTCGGCATTCCTCTGACGGTAGTTTGATCTGGAGTGCAAATAGTGGGTTGTCCAACCATGACAGATATTCAGAGTTGATTGTCACTTCAGATCAGCAGATTGTTGTTGTCGGTAAGACAGAACGAGAAGACACAAGGAGTTCAGACGCCTTAATACAGTGTTTTGATGCAAATGGAACGCTGCTATGGTCAGACATATTTGGTCGCAACAATCACGATAGTGCCATCTGTGTAACCGAACTAGCCAGTGGGGATATTCTAGTTGGAATTCGGACATTTGAAGAGTCTTCTTCATCTACCGTAACAGCTGACATAGCGTTTCTGCGGTATTC
>JAUHYX010000151.1 GCA_030426285.1 bacterium | reverse complement strand
CGGAATCCATTAACTGCTGCAAAGGTGGAGCTTGGCAAAATGCTCTTTAATGAGCCAGCTATGCTTTCAAAGCCCAACAAACCAGAAGGTTTTGGCATGGCCAGTTGCGCGTCGTGCCACCACTCACGAGCAGGTTTTCAGGCCTGTGTACCACAAGGTATCGGCGAGGGTGGTACTGGTTTCGGGGTTGATGGTGAAGGACGCATGCCACTAGCTACGTACGCTACCGAAGATCTCGACATACAACCTATCCGCTCCCCTTCTGCTATGAACGCAGCCTATCAGGAAGCACAACTTTGGAATGGTCAGTTTGCAGGTTCTAGCATTAATGCAGGAACAGAATGGAATTGGGTTGGC
Source organism: bacterium (assembly GCA_030426285.1). Classification (GTDB taxonomy): domain Bacteria; phylum Bacteroidota; class Ignavibacteria; order Kapaibacteriales; family UBA7675; genus JAUHYX01. The sequence continues at coordinate 9,004 of JAUHYX010000151.1, read as the reverse complement.
CCAAAGGAAGCCAATGAATTGGGTTATGAAGGTGTTGAAACACAAGCAATTGCAGCCCAAGGCGTACACCACTTGCATTTTCAAGAAAACCCGGAATTGGTTGAAAACCCACAATATGTAGCATTGTGGGAAGATGCATTTCCAGAGGTACCGGTAGCAGAGCGCTACACCGATGAACATGCCGGATTGGCCATGGCCGCATTTGAACGCACGCTGCTCGCGAACCAAGCACCTTTCCAGAAATGGTTACGTGGCGACAAGTCGGCGATGAGCGACAAAGCAAAACGCGGTGCAACACTCTTTTTTGGCAAGGCAAATTGCGCATCTTGCCACACCGGTCCAGCACTTAATGACATGGAGTTTTATGCATTGGGCATGAAGGACCTCGAAGGTGAGGGTGTGTATGGCGACGGGATCCTTACTGATGATGTCAAGAAAGGCCGTGGCGGTTTCACTGGCAAAGTTGAGGACGAGTACAAGTTTAAGACACCACAATTGTACAACCTGGCCGATAGCCCGTTCTACGGTCATGGAGCATCGTTTAAGAGTATTCGCGCAGTTGTTGAGTACAAGAACAATGCACAGTCTGAAAACGCAATTGTACCAGAAACACAGCTGGCGGCTGAATTTGTTCCGCTGAATCTCACACAAGCTGAGATCGACGACATTACAGAATTCCTCTACAATGGTTTGTATGATCCTAACTTGCAACGCTACGATCCGTCTGCGCTGCCATCTGGAGATTGCTTCCCGAACAATGATCCTGCCAGTAAGGCAGACTTGGGCTGCGAATAACTGCATTCGCTGTAGCGGTGTTCAAAACCGCGAGATAAAGAAAAGGTCGTATCAGCATTCTGATACGACCTTTTTTATTTGCAGTAAGTATGTTGTGTCTGATTGGGCAATACTTATCAGTGATCGTGCCCATCATGATCATGGTTGTGGTCGTCGTGGTCATGTCCATCGTGATTGTGAGCATCATCGGCCTGCGTTGCTGGTGCAGACGTTTCGGTAGAATCACTTTGCTGGGCATCTGAATCTGAAGAACAAGAAATACTGATAGCACAGACGCTCATAAAAACGAGCAGGGATACAAACTTTTTCATGGATGTGTAGGTTGTTTGTGAAAAAGAAAGAATATAGCAAATTCGACAATGCCGATGCACTTCTTCTTGTGAATTCTTACCCCTTTTGAGTGCCACCTACTTGCGGTACTCGCTTATTGGGTGCCCTACAGACATCCGAGCAATGAACACCACTGCATCAGTTTGTGCTAAAGACAATCTTCTCTGGCAAGCCAACATTATCCTTGTTCAGTACTTCATTGACGCCCGTCAACTTGGATGCGAGACTGAAAAAAGGCTGCAACTGAGCTTCGTAAGAAAATTGTAGTTTCTTGCCAGTGTTCACCAACGCAATGCTCTTTGATCCGGTATCTCCAACAACATCATATTGTACAGGAAGTGTGGTTGGGCGCCAACCTGCTGGAAAAGATAGTTCGACATTTACCTGTAAGTAGGAATGCTGATCCTCCATGAGCGGCCTTACACCATGCATATCAATCACAGTAGACCACACAGGGTCAGGCGCAAAAAGGCTTCCACATTCAAACACAACGCCTACATTGGGTATTGTTGGAAATTTCTTTGATACGACATCTATTGAAATTTCAAGCGTATCTTTTGCTTCCGAGTAATCTAACCTAAAGTTCTCATAGGACTCCACCCAACCACCGCCACAAATTTCAATCTGGTACTCAAGCCAATCTTGAAGAGAGTGCTCATCAGAGGATTCAAATGTAGAAATGAGTTGTCCTAAATTTTCAGCTGCGAGACGATAGTGTATGTTGCCAGAAACATACCCCTCTTTGTGAACAGTGAGTTTGGAAGTAATCGTTGTTCCCGATTCAAGCTCTCCTGAGGGGCTCAATTTCTCATAGTACTGCGCTCCTGCATCATTCGTCACCAATGCCGTTTGAAACGACATATCAAAAGGCCGGCTGGTAAGGCTGCTGTAGCCTAAGTGGGGAATATAGTCTACAGTATCACCATCAAAAACACCTCGAATGAAGCGAATAACATCTCCTCCAGTGACACATGTAGTATCTCCGTAACCAACTCTGAATGGGGACAAAGAAGCTCCCAGCTGTACATCAACACCCAGAGTCTGAAGAATGGCAAATGAGAAGAGAACTGACTCTTCGCAGCTTATGCTTTTCTGGCTATACAGCTTACTCCTCTCTAACAACCCTTCGCTGACGTATGAACTATTGTTCGCGATAGTGAATGTGTCAAAGAGACCGGCAAATACAGTATCTACTAGTTGTCGATCTGACAATGTTGTGTCATAATTCTGACCTTTGACAAAACGAGTAAATTTCTCTTCAGTGCGACCTTCCTTCGTAATTTCAAGTGATCGTTGTAGTTCGTCTGACAGTGTCCAATTATTTCCGCTACCTTCCTTTTGTTTCATCACCATACGCACAATGTCCGGAGCTATTCCATTCGGTGGAGCAAATTTGTCGCCGAGCAATGGTCTAACATTGTGACGCTCAAACCTCCGCAAATGTGATTCTCTGCTCGTATAGGTGTAAGTATGCATTGGTATTCCATAGACTTCGTCATTGAGATATGTGTGATGTGTGCGGGAATCATCAATATCAAATTGAACTAGTAATCTTCTAGCAGGTACACCCAATCGCAACGGAATATTGTATACACCAGCGCTGTTCCTAAACCTTTCACCTTGCCTCCAACCCCTAGAAACGCGCATGGTTTCAACTACACATCCCTTCTGCAAATTCGGTATTGCGAATGTCTTGACATGCCTAAAACCTTTTTCTCCGTCGTCAAAATCTGTTTCGTCATACCTTGCGAAACGACCATCCGGATACGTGACACCAATTTGATACTGCCAACCTTGATCTTGATCAAAAATGCGAATGTCTCCAAAACTTGATTCACTCGGATCAAACAAAATGTACTTTGTGTATTCAGTAAAATATGGGAAACGTCCTGTATACTCAATGTACACCTCATAGTCGAGGACATACGTTGAGTATCCCAGAGCACTATCGCGAAACTGTTCGATTTCGTAGACTTCCTCAGCAGGTTGAAACTCGAACCAGTGGTCTACTGTAGGACTACCAAAAGTAGCTGAACAAGACTGCATCACAAGCATCGTGCCTGCAGCCAGTAACAAAAGAACAAGGATTCTACTGTGTTGCATATCTAGTGTGTTTGTCTGAGTTGTGTGTAGTGTTCTTGTAGCTTCCTTACCTGCTTCATCCAACGTGAATCTGGCTTCTCTACTTCAAGTGTTCTAGGTACAATAACTGATTGAACAAAACCATCATCGTTATTTTCAAGACTCAGAATTTTGCCTCGCTCCTCAACACGCAAAGGGTCTGTGGCTACGTCAGATGTATAGTTTTTGACAACAAAAGTGATATTGGCACCGTGCAATAGAAACTGTTCTCTTTCACCAATGCTCTTTACATCGTCAATGAACGCTGTGTAAAATGGAATTGTAGGAATGTACACTTGGTCGTTGATGCGAACTACAAAGTCTTGCACATCAACAATGGTTGTGAGACTGAGTGTCGAATCCGTCATTTCAACGTTTTCGACTGAAACTAGGTCAACTCCCTGCGCTAAATATTCAAGCAAGTCCTCGACATATCGGTACAGACGAACCCCATCTAGGCGTTTAATTTTGTCAAAGCGAGAGTCGGCGGAAAAACCAAAGAATCTAAAAACCAACTCATTTGACGTTGCGGAATGAGGATTCAATTCTAGCTCCAAAACAGTAGAATCTCCAGTATTGTTAGCCGGCATATCGACCCATCCATACTCTGTTTGGTGCACAACTAGACCGTTGTTTCCATGTAGATTGTACGAAAGATTGCCAATCCCTATGCCACTCAATGTAGGATCTGCAAAGAGTGTATCATTCCCATTTACCCACATTGTCAATACATGATCAAAGTAGCCTGAATGCGCACCTTGATTCGCAGGAACAAAAAACTCGGTTTGTACATACACTGGGTAACACGTCAGACCATAGTCTTTGGCGATACTGACACACAGGACGCTTTTGTCTTTACAATCGCCCCAACCTCGTTGGCACACAGCCATTGGTTCTGAAGGAATCACTCCACCAAAATTTCTATTGTCGGCAACATACCGAATCTGGTTTGTCGCGAAGTCATGTATATAGGTTACGGAATCGATCCAAGAAGCAAAATCGCGATCTTTGGGAAAGTTGAAATCGACTACTGGATCCTCAAAAATTTCATCGGGATACAAATCCAACATTCTCTCAACAAAGCTAGCTTCTGATACCTTGCAGTGCTCATCGTCCCCTCGCATAAACGTAGGTTCGATCCACATGCGAACGGCATCGTTATACCGAAATCCGCTATACGTTCTACTCTCCAGTTCATTCCAAACCACCTTGGCTTCACCATCGTCAATCTCAAAAACGTCGGGTTCAACATCATTGTCTGAACGAACATTCAAACGCAGGTCAAATCGACTTGGATAGTCGAAGTTCAGCTCATACTTCCTGTAATACGAACCATCGTACATCTTAAAACATGGAAGATCATCGAGCTTTATGTCAAAAGCAGTGTATTCTAGCCTCAGTGTGTCTCCTTTTTTGACGATGCCATAGTTTACAATCCACTTTTTTGTCTGAGACTGAAACGTGTTTTTTGCTAGATGTTTGTGAAACGAAACATTTCTGATCCGTTCACCATTTTTATAGGCTATTACCTCTTGTACTTCATATCCTGGCCACGTGTACACGTAATATTCGTATGAGGTTCGGTCTGAACCCAATACTGCTTCTCGTTCGACATCAACCGACAGATAGTTGTTGCCCCAGTCGACATCGTAGACATAGGACAGCGTGTCTATTGCAAGACACTTCGTCCACCCGAAAAGACAGAAAAGCAGGGCTATTCTAAGCGTCATTGTAAGTGTCATCAAAGTACCCATAGCTTAAATCCGAGTTGAGCGATAAATGAAACTGGGTGTCCTGAATCCCTACCCTCTGTTACCGGAATACTAAAACCGAAGGTCAATTCTGACACAATAGCAAAATCTTTATGATGTATTTTTTCAGGTATGGTTCCAAATACATTTGTCCTGGCCAACGCGTATAGGGCTGTTGATTCTGCAAGTAGTTTTCGTTCGGATGGGAACAACGGGCCACCAGATCCAAATTCCCATGGTTCCTCATCCATAATAGAGAATCCATAACCACCAGTACCAAAGCCAAACCCCAGATCAATCCCATTGCTATAGCCATAGGCCATTCCGGCACTGTACAGCAGACGCTGATCCAATTCTTCACCTACATACATCCCTAATTGCAACCAAGCTTGCCAGCCTGACTTTCGCGAATCGAATTTGTAGTCAACTCTCACACACACTCCATTGACCGTTGAAACGCCGGGAACAATGTGTATCTGCGCCAATTCACGCAATGAATCTACGTTGCGAACTGCAAAACTGGATTCTGATATCTGCTTCAAAGAAGTAGAGTCCATGTTCCCCAAGTTCTGCCGGGTGTTGAATCCTACAGAGTGTACATACCTTCTGGCAATGGATCGCAACACCCTATCTGTACCTTCGGTGTCATAGTACACTACCTGGGTTTCCGTTACAGACTGGATTTCAACAATCAGAGTTCTCTCATCTGTTGTGGAAATCGTATCCAATGCTGCCTTGGATTCTGTTTGCACAAAACAAACAAATACAACCGTCAAACACAGTTTAATAATCTTCATGTAGCGATACACTAGTATTAAGAAAAGAGCATGCGAAGAGGAACTAAGGTATGTGCCGAGGTATACGAGGCTTAGAGGTAAACTTGAATTGAAGTTGAATACACAAGTCTAGGTTTGCAAGCAGGACACAGCAGCGACAACCAAAAGAGCCATTCCGAGCAATAACAATAAGTAGTCAGCAATATAATAAAATTAGCCGCTCATGTGCAATTGGGTAGTCACCTACTTGCGGTACTCGCCTACATAGTGTTTGTAGTGTTCGGCACTCTGGTGCAATCGCTGTACTTCTTCATCAGTAAGATCGCGAATCACTTTTCCCGGTACACCAGCAACGAGTGTTCGTGGCGGAACCTCGAATCCTTCTCGCACAACTGTACCCGCAGCAACAAGACTCTCAGTGCCAACAACAGCGCGGTCGAGTACTTTTGCACCCATGCCGATAAGACTGTAGTCGTGAATCGTCGCTCCGTGCAAGACAGCGGAATGCCCAACCGTGACCCCATTTCCAATTGTTAACGGGTACTTTTTCCATGTCACATGCAGCATACTGAGATCTTGAATATTCGTGTCTTCGCCAATTGTGATGGTGTTGACGTCACCGCGAATCACAGTATTGAACCAAATGGAACTATTTGCTCCAATGGTCACATCACCAACAATGCGCACGCCATCACATAAAAAGACACTGTCATGTATGGTTGGATTGATACCGTCAAACGGCATGATTGTGAATTGATTCATATTGAATACTACTTGCGTTTTGCGGTAAGTTGCTGCACACTTGTGAGGAGTACATTGTACATCGATACGCTCACAATACTGCGAAAATCGTCTTCTACCTCATCCGCCCGGCTAGAATTCAGCGAACACGCTCTTCGCAATGCTTCTAGAGCTGATTCAATGTCTCCGTGCATGGCATGTGCTTTGCTCATAATGTAGTGTGCTTCGTCCCATTCAGGAGCCAGTCGAACCGCTTCTTCTAACTGATCGAGAGCAGCGTTTACGTCGCCTTGTTCCATGAGTACTTCAGCGAAGTCTACCCTGCACTCACTGTTGCGCGGACTGTGTTTCATTAAGTCTTGGTAACACGCCAAAGACTCATCTGTGAGGCCCAAACTGTATAGAACATCAGCCTTAGCATGCATGAGCTCACAACGCATGTCGTCGTCTGTTACGTCCAATGCTTTGTCGTAATCAATCAGAGCTTCTGGGAACTTTCCAACGGCATCGTAACAATTGCCTCGGGCTGCGAATACCTCGGGACGTGGTTCATCAACTGTTATCACGACGGAGTAACATTCTATGGCTTCGTCAAATCGCTCGCATTCTTCAAGAGCCGCGCCTAAATTCGCCCAATAGCTCGCTTCAGTTGGCTCAAACGTAACAGCTTCTCTGTAACAATCGATGGCTTCTTCGGTCTCGCCAAGAGCAATATGAGACACCCCTTTGTTAAACCATGCAGCGGAAAATGCAGGCTCAATAGTTGTGGCCATGTCGTACTTAAACAACGACATGTAGTATTGTCCACTGCGGGCGTGAATGACACCCAAATTAAACCAGGCATTGGCATTGTAGGGAAAAGCATTGATGCATTCGGTGTAGGCATCAAACGACTTTTTCGTTTCGCCTAGGTAATCGTACGAAAACCCAAGTTCAAACCACACATCGCGCTCAACGGCAGGATTGTGTACGAGCTTTTCAAATACGCGGACAGCAGCTTCGGCATTGCCGGACTGTTGATAGATAATACCGCGAGCAAAGAGTGCCTCTTCGTGTTCTGGGTCGAGTCGAAGTGCTTGTTCAATATGAGTTTCTGCTTCCTCGAATTGACGGGATGCGGAATACGCCATGGCCAAATTCATACAAGCTTCTACGTCTGAAGGGTTGAACGACAGCGCATTGTGCAATTCTTCAATTGCCGCCGTGAACTGACGCATTGCATAGCTGGTTTGACCTTTGCGAAGCCAAGCATCTGCTGAATACGGAGACACGGAAATGTACAATTCGGCAACTTTTTTGGCCGAATCGATACGCTCTGTATCCAGGCAAAAATCTATCACTTCCTCGAGGGTGTCAGGGTCGGAAAGCATTCCACGTTGTTCAGAGTCGTCTGACAACGAACTCAACAACTGCTGTAAAATGCGTTCTAACTCGGCGTCAGTTCTATCTGGACCGCGGCTGCTGTCACCACCAAAATCAAATGTACTCATTGTGGGTTTCCTCTCCGTACCATGCTGCTGGCTAATGATACTCTACTGTCCCATCAATTGCAAGCCGAAACGATAAGGTTATGAAGACTTTAAATCTCCATGATCTCCTTTTCTTTGCCTTCGAGCAATACGTCAATTTGCTTCACATATTTGTCCGTCAGCTCTTGTACTTGCTCTTCGCCATACTTGCGATCGTCTTCGGGCAAGTGCTCGTCCTTCTCAGCTTTCTTGAGGGCGTCCATACCGTGCTTGCGGGCATTGCGAATGCTAACGCGACTGTCTTCGGCCATTTTCTTACACAATTTCACGTAGTCTTTGCGACGTTCTTCTGTAAGTACTGGTACCGGGATGCGAATAACATTGCCATCATTGTTTGGGTTGAGTCCCAAATCTGCCTGCAAAATAGCCTTTTCAACTTCCTGCAGCATGGGTTTCTCCCAAGGCTGCACCATAATAGTACGTGCATCTGGAATATTAATTGCTGCGACTTGGCTGATTGGTGTCGGCGTGCCATAGTAATCTACTTTCACACCTTCAATAATTGTACTTGACGCACGACCAGTGCGAACTTTTACGAGTTCTTGCTTGAAGTGTTCAACGGCTGATTGCATTGAATGCTCAGCCGAGTTCATAATCTCTGAAGTTGGCATAATATTTCCTTGCGAGAATCTATTGCATTGTCTGTATTACGAATCTAGCTGATCGGCTACACTGTTACAAGAGTTCCGACCTTTTCTCCCTTCACCAAGCTGATAAGGGCACCTTCTTGCGACATATCGTACACTGCGATTGGCAGTGAATTTTCTTCAGCCAATGTAACAGCGGTCATGTCCATCACACGAAGCTGCTTGTTGATTGCTTCGCGATATGAAACCTTGTCGTACTTCACGGCATCGGTGTGTTGCATCGGATCCTTGTCATAGATACCATCTACCTTGGTACCCTTGATGAGAATCTGCGCCTCAATTTCCGTTGCACGCAATGCTGCGGCTGTGTCAGT
>JAUHYX010000150.1 GCA_030426285.1 bacterium | reverse complement strand
AGATTCTGTTCGGTACGCTATTATGCGTCAATCTCCAGACATCGATGTATTGATCGCAGTTACTAATGAAGTGCGACGTCGTTTTGAAGCACATCAAGAGGCAAATGAAGTTGCCAGGGAATTCGAGAATGTTAGTGTCTGAACGTACCTCGCGCAAGGCTTTCTCGATTCTTCAACTTGCAGAAATCACACAATTGTCTGTGCGAACTCTAAGACGAAAGAAGGAGCAACTTGCAGAGTACCACGTTGAACGCGTAGGGACAAATGGACGTCCGATTGATTTGTACAGTGCCGATGCGATACCTGCCATTGTAGGTTGGGAGAGTAACGAGAAAGAGCAGCTCAGCACTTCTACACCCCGCGCAGACAAGGGCAAGCCCCGTGGTAAGAACATGGAGTTGTTGGACCAGCTGACAACGATGGCATTTGCTGAGTTTATGAGTTCAGCTCAACCAGATGTTCGCGGAGCATCACGCAGAGCTGTCAAGCGAATGAAACAGCTGATGAAAAACGGGACGTACGACTATCCGGTTGAGGACCTCGAGAAGATCACATCTAAAGAGTGGTTCTACCGCAAGTGGCTTGTGCGCAAGGACAAGTACAATGTAGGCGTTGCTCACAAGGACAACTGGGAAATCAAGCACAAACTTGAGTACAAGCAGTGGACTGCAGCTACAACCACAATCCATACACGCTACCGTATCTGGCAGATACTCGAGAGCAACTACGGATGTGGCAAAGGCAGTGGTTTTGCAAAGGCCATCTTCCTTGATGACCGCCAAACAGATGTATACATCGATACTCCTGACGGACCAAAGATGATGTATGCAGTATATGTGTGGGACTTGCTGACGGGCTGTTTGCTATGGGTTGAACCGGCCGAGAATGTGAATGCACAGACCTACATCAGAGCCATCTTGGCCACGATCGTTGTTCATGGGTTTTACTCTCCAATCTTCTTTATGGAGAACTCGCGTGCTGCCATGGCTACCAGGGTACAAAGGCTGATTGAAGGGTTGTACACTGATGAGCAGGTTCAGTACTACTGCGAGAACAAAGAGCACCTGCGCATGTTCAACGGCGAGCTTGTTGTTCACCGCAATGTTCCTCACCTCCCGCGCGATTTCGGGAAAGGTGCTGGTGAGCGTTTCTTTGGCGAGATCAAAAAGCTAGATGCGATCAACTACCCTAGAGCATTCCAAGGTGGTAACCGCGCTGAAGCGGTGGAATTGCAGAGAGCAAAGAAACTGATCCCGGCAAAGCAGGACATGCCGAGCGAGTACACCTACTATCGTGGGCTACTTGCAGCCTCGTACGACTTGTACCTGGATCAGGATCGCGATTCACTCAAGTACTGGGCAAACGAAAAAGGCCTTGAGCCAACTAGGCGCGCAATGATGAAATACTATATGCCTGCTAAGAAGCAGCTCCCCCATAAGATGGGGTTCTTGAAGGCTATGTATTTCGCCAATCCACAAGTGCCTGTGGCCACGGTTCGAAACATTGGGTACATCAGATGCCAGATACAAGGCAGAGAGCTCAATCTTGTGAGTGACAAGCTATTCCAAAGCTCTTTACTCGGCACCAAGGTAGCAATCGTAGAGTCTCCATTTGACAAGCGCGAGTTTGGCCTGTTCACAGTTGGCAAGGACCCTAAGCCGATTGGACTAGCCAAGGATCAAACAGCTACCAACCTTACAGAAGCAATCGAATGCAGAGAAGAGAATCGCAGGATTCGTGAACATGTGTTTGCCAAAGAACGCGAAGAAACAGCTCGCAAGATCAATGCCCTACCACCAGAGCTACGGCCGGAAGGATTGATTGCCGAGCGGCAAGCGAACATTGCGTTGCCGCAAGTCCCAAATGAAGAAGAGGCATTTGAGACACCGGAGTTTGTCGATGCGATCGTAGTAGACAGCGACGATGAGCTCCAGGCAAACGAAGTGGAAACAATTGAAGTATCAACAGCAGCAGAAGAGGACAACGAGGATGAAGACATAACAACAAGCTATAACCAACTCATGGGTATCGACTATGACGATGAAGAGACAGACGCTGACGACATGTATGAACAGTTCTTTGAAGACTAGAAAAAAGAAAGCGACCTGGGTTCAACAGATCGCCTCCCCAACATTGGCTCCAAAGGAAATTGAGATAACCATTGTGAGCCCCAAAAAGACAGTTAAAACTACGGAGAATAGAATGAGAAAGCAAAAGACAGTTGACGTGACTAGTGACACCGGCCTTGTGGTAGCTACTCAATTACCACGCAAAGCAATGAGTATTGTCAAGCAGAACTTGAGCACAGACCAGCTCAAGGTACTCCGCAAGCGCGAAGAAGATAGTGGTCAAATCTCAGCAGTAATTGCAGGGCTTGAGAAACAAAAGGAAAAGCTGCAGCGCAAGGTGAACAACAATCCAGACGTGCGAAAGCTTAAAGAGACCAAGAGCCGTTTGCGCGACATGCAGAAGCTTCAAAAGCAGAACGGCACGGAGCTAGAAGTGCTCTACGAGAACGGTCTTGCGAATGTCGAAGGTGAATCCCTAAGCAACAAGCTGACCACACTTGGACTCAATGAAGCCAACTAAAACAAGTGAGGAAAGTATGTACAACGATTATCAATTCTTTTTGCTCGCAACGGTGTTCTTCTGTGGATTTATGGTTGGACGTCAAGCGTACAAACGACGTACATGGAGGCACAGAAATGGCAAGTATTAACATGGATTGGAAACGTGCAGGCTCTGCGTGGGCGTACCAAGATGGGCAACTAGTGAAGGCACATATCCAAAGCATTCTGGAGTACATCCATGAGAAGAAGCAATTGGTGGCTCATACGCTACCGAACCCAAGGAGACAAAGCGATTCAAACGGCAAGGCTCTTCGGAGCAAACCAAGCCAGAGCGATAGAGGTTCTTGCAGGTCAACTAACAGATAAGCGCAAGCAACTCAAATCTATACTCAGTATTGAGCCTGAATAGTACACGTAAACAGAGAGGATAGACCATGAATGATACCAAAGTGTATACACGTAGCGAGCTAAACAAGCTCTTGTACAATGTCGCACGCAATATCGTCGGTGGCCAAACAGACAACGAAGGTGAGGCCGTGCGGCTTGTACGCGCAAGACTATGTAGAGATGCTACTGCGCTGACTCGTGGCAAGACGCGCGCAATTGGAAACTACAAGGATCTTTCGGAAACAGAGCTTGGCGCGGCCATCCGCCTTGGCGAAGAAGAGTACAAAACCAATGGACACCCAGCGAGCACAAAACAACTACGGTTTTTGGCATCCATGGCGATCCAGTCTGCGTTGTACGAAACAGACATGAATGACTACTTGTATGAGACAAGCATAGGTCCTTTAGCAGGGAATGAACTCTTGTCACACATGCGACTAGTCAACAGCGCTTCGAAGCTGCCGAAGGAGATATTCCAGGAACTGTGTAAACGATGGATCAACCCTACACTCAATAGCTGGCTCGCGCAAGGTGGATTCAGAAAACAACCAAGTGATGCGAGCATGTTCTTTATGAATTCGCTTAGCACGAAAGAAGCGTCGTATCTCATTGGTAGGATGCAAAAGGCAAAAGAAGTACGTACACGCAACTCAGTTCACAATCTTGTGACAACAACCAACTAGAGGTAACTGAAGATGATACACACAATATCAGCGCGTGACTTAGGAAAAAGCATTGCTGGTGCATATGAGCTGGCGACAAAACACAATGTGGTACTGATGCACCACCAAAGTGGTCAAGAGATGTATCTCATTCCTGCAGGTGACACTGCTCATTTGGCACTGGCGATGAGGCTGAAAGAAGACAAGGAGTTTGCCAAGGCCATGGGGCCACTTATCTGGGCATGTCAACAGGTGGATCCGTTATGAGCAGAGTAGTGAATGTAGACTCTCCGAATATCCCGAAGAGAAAGAGCGTGCCACTAGAGCAGGACATCAAGACATGGGTCCTGTCGCTACTCGATAGGACTAGGCAAGGACTGACACAGAGAGTTGAATGTGGTGACATGACAGGTGTACGTGCCGGGCACCACATGGATTGCGTTGTAGCCGTCGCCAATATCGTGTATCAGTTCTACAATGACCAGCGGGTACTTGATGACTTGCACATAGAACGCAACGAGTTGTATAAAAAGGTGCAAGGCCTAGAAGTGAAAACAGAAGAATTAGAAGAAGAACTCGCAATACTGCGAACACAACCATCACAATCAGTAGAGGTATAGTATGACAAGGAGAATTGATGCGACGGTAGACAAAGACGAAAGCGTGTCTGTCGCAGAACCAAGAGCTGCTCAGATGTTCTGCAAGAAGTTGCTCATGAATTTGGGCTGGAAACACATTGCAGCCATGACAGTAAAACCAAGAGCAGTTGAAAGTGTGTCCGATAGTGGGCAATTGATCGAAGGTACGGTCATCACGCTCACTGGTATCAAAGAGCATGAATCGGTAAGCTACCTGGAGGGCGAACTTGTAGAATCCAAGAGCTTGACGTTCTTCTCGAGCACAGAGGCTAGAGAAAGAGTGGTTTGGTTGTTTGACCACATGCTAGCAAACGAGGTGAGATGATGAGAGAAATAACGAGTTCAGGGACTGCTGACTTTGAGCAGTGGGAATCTCACCTTGACCCCTTCGTGCGCAAGTCCATGATGCTGGCAGCGAAGTGCGAAAACCTGTTTGATAGTGGGCAGAAGCTCCTGCACTTTGTCCAGTTCAAGCGCACGAACAAAAAGGCGCAGAAGAGATCGCAAGCACTCTATGTGTATATGCTCAAGCAAGCAGGCTTTATGCCATCGGAGTTGTCCTTGTGCCTCCGTCGAGACCGTGCAGGTGTACGGTTGCTCATTGATCAAGGGTTGAAGGTCTACAACACTCTTAGCATTGCCAAGCAGAACGAACTGCTTGAGTTGACAACTGAGATCGATGCCCTGCAGAAGAGTAGCCACGTTAAAAAGATGGATTTGCAGAAGCATATGTTCGATCAGCTGCAAAGCCTTGAAGCACTCTTGAAAAACACAGAATCAATTAACAGCGAGAAGGCTACGCGCCCAGCTACCAAACAGGAACACGTAGCCGCCTCTCGCACCTTGTCTCAGGAATTAGAGACTCAACAAAAGTAAGGAACAAAACACAATGGCCAGAAAACGAGTAGTCGAACGCCTTGAACTTGGCAGTCGCGAAGAAGTAGACAACGCTCTGAAGACTATCGCCGTGAACACAAACAAGATCAAGGAACGCCAAGCGATCTACAATGCCGATGAGCATGAACGCCGTCAGGCTCTCAATGTCGAACTTGCACCGCTTCAGAATGAAAAGGAGCACCTAGAGACGCAAGTGCGTATGTATTGCGAGCAGAACCGTCACGAGTTTGGCAAGAAGAAATCCTTGGAGCTTGCTCACGGCATCTTGTCTTTCCGCTTAGGCACGAAGAAGGTAAAAGCCATTCGCAAGTTTACGCTCAAATCAGCTCTTGAAACAATCCTTGGCCTTCCACAGGCAACGTTTGGCCGGTATGTCCGCACCAAGCAGGAACTCAATCGTGAAGCTATTATCGAGGATGAGAATTCAGGTCTACTCGAAGAAGAACAATTGAAGACTATGGGCCTACAGGTTGTCCAGGAAGAAACGTTTGGGTACGACCTCAAAGACGTCGCCGTTAGTCCTAAGTAGTGTGGCCGCTCCCACCTACTTGGTGGTCACACTTACCCTGGCAGACTCATGCCAGCAACGCAGCATAGTGCCCACGTGAGGGCACACATAGTAAGACAGCATAAACAATACACGTATAATCTTTTGGAAGGGATTACTCCAATGGCAAAAACATTGATAGTGCCTGTGAGCACTTTGCAACCACACCCAGAGAATGAGAACATCTACGGTGAAATCAGAGCTGATCAGAAGCTCATAGATTCCATCCGTGTCTCTGGTCTGATTCAACCAATCGTCGTTACCAAAGAAGATGAACACGGAAAGCGAACCATCGTGGCTGGACACCGCAGGCATGATGCGATGATTCAACTTGGTGTAGCCGACGTTCGAGTTGAAGAGCATGAGTATGAGAGCGATGAACACCTTATACAAGCGCTGGTAGGTTCAAACCAACAACGAGACAAGACAGCTGAAGACGTTAGCCGTGAATTCAAGATCATGACTGGCGCGAACGTCTTGCTCTCAGAAGACAAGTACTCAAGTTCGTACAACGACGTTCCCACAGAAGAGCTTGCAGATAGGCTTGGGCGTAGCGTCTCGGCAGTGCAAAAGCTTGAATTCATCTACAAGCCATCAGTCCGTGAAAAGGCGCTCAAGCGCCTTGAAAAAGCAGGAGGAACAGAAGCGGATATCCACAAGGTGGAAACCTACTGGGACCGCGCTAGAGAGAAGCATGATAAGAACGAGCTGGGCACAAAGCCTGCCGTCGAAATGATCAAGGCGTACTTGAAGCGAGTACAGAAAGAGGTTGGCAAACGTGGAGGGTTTAAGTCCGCGCAAGAGTCGCCGGCAAAACAAGAGATGAGTACAACTGAGTATAGACAGCGAGCAGATGGGTTTATCCACGTTTCGACAATCAGCATCGATGGGAGTTCGTACGCTGTAGGCATGTACAAGCCTAACGGTATTCCTGTCCCACTGCCGGCTATCGATCTAACGCCACGGGGCTCTGTGGATGAGCCGAACATCGCTACTTGCGAGTGGTCTTTGGTCGCTAAAGGGCAATACTTGGAACCGGCAATTCCTGAGTTTGACTGAAAGAAGATGTATAGGCATGCAGCACAATGGCGGTTTGGAAGTTCCCCACTTCCGGCCGCCATTAAAAAGGAAGCGCAGCAAGTATGTATAAATACCCTGGCGCTAGCACGTAGGATAGTTCACAGTTGCAAACGCTTGATAATGCAGGTACGAAATGGAATGTATCGCCTGCGGACACGACAAGACTACGGTCAACAGGACGAATGAAATTCTCACAAGCTCTCGGACAATTGTCACCAGAGAGCGCCGGTGTCCTAACTGCTCACTCACGTTTACAACAGAAGAAGTCATACGGCAGTTCAAAGTATTGAACCCAGAGACAATCGAGAGTGAGTGGTTTGAACTAGACAAGATCGATGAATACAGGGATGTGATCCTTGGGAACAAACCACACCCGAAAGCAAGATGTGAAGACTAGAAATGAAGAATACAAAGACGGTACGCCAACAATTGAAACGACTAGAACGAGAGCTGCTTCGGGTGGCGCTTGAGGCTCATCGCGCAGGCGATGAGCCTGAGGCTGTTAAGCAAGCGATGGATCGTGTCCTAAAGCAGTTCAATTTGCAAGACCAATTAAGTGGCGCTATGCAGCGAGAGTATGAACAGATCAAAGCCCGCACGCAGGCAGAGCTCTTGAAGAGGCACAAACACATCGTGACATTTACGTCATCGGCAGCAGAATCAGAAGCAGGGATAGCAATCGTCGAAAAGGCGCAGTCGTCATTTGCGCAGACTGAAAAAGGCATCCAACGAGATGTCATTGGAGCTGTCACGACGGCTGCAAGGCGCAAACTTGGCCACTCTGCTATCAAGGGTATTTTGCACCAGAAGATGCGCAAGCCGATGCACCAAGCGCGCACGATTGCCAACACGGCAACCGCTGCTTTTCAGACAGCTTCGAGCATGCAAATGGATGCCGAGGCGGGAGTCACGCGGTGGAGATACGAAGGTCCACCTGGCGAAAGAGAGTTTTGCAAAAGTAGAGTTGGCAAGTCTTACTCTATGCGCGATATCAAAGGCATGGACAACGGTCAAGGCTTGGACGCTTATCTCTATCGGGGTGGATGGAATTGCAGGCACATGTGGGTGCCAGTAGCAATCAACGATGTGTCATTTACCCGGATGCGCAGAGGGCGCAAAGAGTACGAGCAGGTAGCTGGTGAAATGGGCGGAAAAGCGTATACTCCGTTTGTTGTTGGAACAAGACCAGCGGGTAAAACATTGCAACAAATGCACGATGATGTCGAAAACGGGATTGTAGAGTTTGAGCAAGTAGGTAAAGCGTACCTAAAAATTCATGAATCATGGCAACGTGAATATGAAGAATCTCTGAACCATAACTCGATGCAGAAGAGAGATACGTTTGAAGATGAGCGAGACACAGCACGCAGAATCTTACAAGCAGCTCCCTCTCTGGATATAGTTATGCGTACAGATGTGCTAAATAAGAAGTCTGGACCGCACGATTTGACAATCTTGGGTTATGGGTATGAGGTGTTCAGGTTTAAGAGGTCAATGAGCTTGAAGTCTATTTCGACAAAATTGTCCAAGAATCAAAGTAATTTGTATGTATTCCATATAGAATCTGACGTCAACAAGGGGCAGATAGCTAAAATCAAGGATAGACTGTATTGGACGTTAAGCGACAGATTGCGCCTACACAATAGAAGAATATCAGTATGGATACTGGAAGATGGTGACCCTCCCAAATGGTATGGGATGGGGACATAACATAAGGAAATATAGAAATGAAGAACGATATAAACGATCAGATCATTGAGGCCCTACTTAAGATAGAGCCAAACATGGACGACAAACGCTCTGGTAACTTTGTGTTTGGGATCATAGAAGCATTGCAGTTTTTGGAGCTGATCCAGACGACAAAAACAGAAATTTTACCCAAGGAGCAGGGTTGGATAGGCCCGATCCACAAGATGTCGGATATTAAGAATGATGACGGTGTATCGATAATGGAGGTACTATTCCAAGCGCTCCCTATAAGCACGTTGGTTGACACAATGATGTTGCCAGATAATATTGATTCAATTGCAACACCAGGCGATCGGGCAAAAGCCGTTGTAGAATTTACGTTAAGTGAGTTCGAAAGAGACCCCGAAGGTGATGTGACGCCAGAAGACTGGGAAGCGTTCTCAGGTGTACTCTTTTGTTTTCATGAGCTAGGGCTTATAGAAACTAAGCGCTTTGGAGAAATCATGAACCAAATGCTCCACATTCACGGGCTAAAAGCCGTAAGGCTCAAGTTGTTTGTTTCACAAGAGTTTGGACTCAGTCCGAGCTTACTATCCTCGCGTTCTTAAACCCGAGGGACAGCTCTTGCAGCAACCTTGGGTTTAGTGCAATTGCTTCGCGCTCGCGTGCAAATTCCTCTCTGACGATGAGCTCAATCTCATCGTCAGGCAGTCCTAGGAACTTTCTCACCACACGTCCTTTGCCGGCACCAGATACATTGTGGTAATATGCAAGCAGTGCAAGTTCTGGATCACCCCACCCAATGCGAATCTCACCATCGTTACCAATGGATAAGAAGCGCAGGCCACGCAAGAGCTTGCCTGTGTCGGTTAGGTTCACGACACCTCCATCGCCTGGCCTTTT
>JAUHYX010000149.1 GCA_030426285.1 bacterium | reverse complement strand
ATCGCATTCTGCATGCGCGGTATAGAGGTTACACCACCTGTACCGAATGCGACGGCTCTAGATTGCGTTTATCCGCTCGCCAAGTATTTGTTCAAAACGTGACAATGGCAGACATTGTTCGAATGCGAATTGAAGAGCTGCACGCTTTGCTAAAAACATGGGAGTTTTCTGCATATGAAGAAGGTGTGGCAGGCAAGATTGTTGAGGAACTCAAAAAACGCATTGGGCTGTTGGACGAAATTGGAGTCGGGTATTTAACGCTCGACAGATTGGCTCATACGCTGAGTGGTGGAGAATCGCAGCGGCTCAATCTGGCAACGTCAATTGGCTCATCTCTTGTCGGTGCACTCTACGTCCTAGATGAACCGAGTATTGGTTTACACCCGCGCGATACCGAGCGCCTTATAAACATACTCATTAGGTTGCGTAAACTTGGCAACACAGTGGTGGTTGTAGAACACGATGCCGATATCATGAAGGCGGCTGATCATATCATTGATATGGGACCTCATGCCGGAGAACACGGTGGTGAAATTGTGTTTGAAGGCTCACCCGATGCGTTGTCGCGTTCTCGCAAAAGCCTCACATCACAGTATTTGCGCGGCAAGTTGGAAGTAGCGGTTCCTGCGACCAGAAGGCAGGCAACTGACTGGTTGAGAATCGTGAAGCCGCGAGCAAATAACCTTATGTTGGAGCAGGTATCGTTTGGTATTGGTGTGCTGAATGTAGTCACCGGGGTGAGCGGCTCTGGTAAGTCTACATTGGTCAACGACGTCCTCACCAAAGAACTCAAACGCGTGTTTAGCAGTGAAGCAGGAATATCGACCCTGATAGAAGGGTTTGAACAGTTTTCAGCATTTGAATTTGTGGACCAAGCTCCAATAGGACGCAGCCCTCGCTCAACACCTGCTACATATACCAAGGCTTTTGACGCAATTCGCGATTTGTTTAGCCATACTCAAGCCGCCAGACAACTGGGCTGGAAACCAGGGCATTTTTCATTTAATGTTCCTGGAGGTCGATGCCAAGAGTGTGAGGGCGACGGTGTCGTGAAAGTGGAAATGCAGTTCCTCGCAGATGTTGAGCTGCAGTGCGAAGAATGTGGGGGAACAAGGTATCGCAGAGAAGCTCGGAACATCAAGTACAAAACCAAGTCCATTGTCGATGTCCTCGAAATGACTGTTGATGAAGCGCTGGAGTTCTTTGCTTCTGAAACCAAAATTGTGAACAAACTCCAACCTCTCGCAGATGTTGGTTTGGGATATGTGAGACTGGGTCAGCCTGGCAACACATTGTCGGGTGGCGAAAGTCAACGTATTAAGTTGGCAGGACACTTGGCCCAACGCTCAGAAGACAACATGCTGTTTGTGCTCGATGAACCAACAACAGGATTGCATTTTCACGACATCGCAAAACTGATTGAGTGTTTTGAAAAATTGATTTCTAAAGGGCACACCCTTATTGTTATTGAACACAATGTCGATGTTATAAAGTGTGCCGATAGGATTGTTGACCTCGGTCCAGATGCCGGACCAAACGGTGGACAGTTGGTGTTTGAAGGAACACCTGAAGCGCTGGTTGCAGAAGGCAAGAGTCGCTTGACGTCATTCTTACAAGAGGTGTTACCATGAAACTAGTTGCAGTGATTCTCATTGCTTTGAGCCTGACATTAACCTCATGCTCAGAAGAAGGTGTAATTGTTGATACAGGTATAAATCCAGGGTCGCTGACTCCCGGGACAGTGCTGTTCACGCTAGATGGAATTGAATACAGAGCGCCGGTTGGGTCTGTGTCTTCAAAAGATAACAGAGACGAGAGTGAACTAGAAGTCGTAGTGATTGACGGTACTCGGTTGTTTGCTCTGCTGCTTGAAAATTTTGTTGGTGTTCAAGAGTACACGGTTACGCCACAAACAAGTAGTATTCTGTTCCGTTATGACGATACTGGCAATTATACGTTCGACACGCAACAGTCTGGTGGATCAGTCAGTATTTCCCAATACAGTACTCTCGGAGCTGCTGGAACATTTGAGGCAACGCTCATCAACAGGTCAAATCCTTCTGACACGCTAGTGATTACCGACGGAGCATTCAACGTTGAGTTCTGAAACGCGCAAAAAGTACATTCAGTACACCGTTTCGTTGTTGTTGTTTGGTGCAGCGATGTGGTATGTACAACGAGAAGTGGATTTTGCTGGGGTCATGGGAGCGCTGGGGAACATCAATTATTGGTGGGTCGTAGCCACGCTTCCGATTGTGGTTGTCTCGCACTGGATACGAGCTGTGCGTTGGCGAACAATGCTGGAGTCTGCAAACAGCCATGTTAGCACTCTCAATGCGTTCTCAGCTACAATGGTTGGTTATCTGCTCAACAACATCATTCCCCGCGGTGGTGAGTTGCTTCGTCCGTTTATTCTCGCTAGGCGCGAAAATATTCCTGTTGCGAAAGTAGTTGCAACGGTGTTTGTTGAACGAATTGTCGATCTCATTAGTCTGCTCATTCTTGCATTAACGACATTTGTGTTGTTTCAGGAGCAGATCCAAGAAGCATTTCCAGCCGTTTCAGAGAACTTCATTCCCTTTATAATCATTGTACTGACTTGCGCTCTTGTCGGGGTTGTGTTGCTGTTGCGTACAAATATTGGCAGTTGGGCACTCAAAAAAATTGTGATGCCTCTCTCGCCCAAGTGGTACGAAAAACTCGAATCGCAGCTCGAGTCGTTCATCGATGGTTTTTCCATACTCGGCGAGCCCGGACGGTATGTTCGCGTGTTCGGTGAAACACTTCTGATGTGGACGCTATACGTCGTTCCTCTGTACATGATTTTTGAAGCATTTGGTCTTACAGAATCGTACGGCTTAGGTATAATAGACGCCAACGTACTTTGCGTTACCACTACATTAGCAATCATAGTGCCTGTACCGGGTGCTGTGGGTACATTTCACTCGGCTGCCATGCTCACGCTGACGATTATTTACGGTATCCCTAGTGAAACGGCGGTTGCCTGGGGCGTCATTGCTCACGCAATTGGTTATGTCGTCAACAATCTCGTCGGAGGCATCTGCTTTATCCGCGAACAGCGACAAGGTGTTCTCCGTAAAAATGTATCTTTGGATCAGCCTGGGGTAGGTTGAGCCTGTGCATTCACAACAATGTAACAACTCTCAACACGGAGGTTCACATGACACCATATATCGAAGAAAACAAAGACCGATTCCTCAGCGAATTGAAAGAACTTCTCAGCATCCCCAGTGTTTCTACAGCTCCTGAACACAAACAAGATGTGTTGAATTGCGCCTCATGGTTACAATCGCATTTTGAAAGCATTGGCATGGAGAACGTCGAAATTCTTCCAACTGAGGGTCACCCTTCGGTGTATGCAGACTGGCTTCATGCTGGCGACGACAAACCAACAGTGCTCGTTTATGGACACTACGACGTGCAGCCAGTTGATCCGATTGAGTTGTGGACCAACGACCCGTTTGAGCCAACAGTTCGCGATGGAAAAATCTTCGCGCGCGGTGCCACTGACGACAAAGGGCAGGTGTTTTTGCATGTAAAAAGCTTGGAAACAATGCTGAAGTCTGATGGCTCTTTGCCGGTGAATGTCAAAGTGCTGATTGAAGGGGAAGAAGAAGTGGGTAGTGAGCATTTGGTTCCACTGCTCGAGCGACACAAAGAAAAACTCGCCTGCGATACGATACTCATTTCTGATACTGCCATGTATTCTCCTGAGGTTCCGAGTTTGTGCATAGGCCTGCGTGGCTTAGCCTACATGGAAGTGGAGGTCACTGGCCCAAACCGCGATTTGCACTCTGGCAGTTTTGGTGGCGGAATTGAGAACCCGGCGAATGTGCTATGTGGCATTATTGCTCGTTTGAAAGATGAATACGGACGCGTCACGGTCCCTGGATTCTACGACGATGTTGAGGACGCTTCGGAAAGGGAAAAGCAAGACATCGCGTCGTTGCCTTTTGATGAAGAAAAATATTGTGAAGCCAATGGTGTCGGTGCTTCTCGCGGTGAATTTGGCTATTCAGTTCTTGAGCGATTGTGGACGCGGCCAACACTTGATGTCAACGGTATGTGGAGTGGATTTACGGGCGTGGGTGCAAAAACTGTACTTCCTTCAAAAGCAACAGCAAAAATTTCGATGCGTCTCGTACCAAATCAAAACACTCACGACATAGCTAAGAAGTTCGAAGACTACATTGTGTCAATTGCACCGAAAACAGTGAAAGTAAAAGTAACAGATCTACACGGTGGCAATCCTGCACTCACAGAGCCTGATTCTGCGGGTATTCAAGCCGCATCTGTAGCCATGGAAGAAGCGTACGGGAAACGTCCCGTGCTTACGCGTGAGGGCGGCTCAATTCCGATCGTGTTGGACTTCCAAAACATTCTTTCAGCACCAGTTGTTCTGATGGGCTTTGGATTGCAGAGCGAGAACCTACACTCACCTGATGAGCATTTCCACTTGGAGAATTTCTACAAGGGAATATTTGCGTCAACACGTTTCTTTCATCAGATGGCAGCCCAAGGGTAATTGCAGGGTAAGCAGCGCATATTGATAACGGGCGCAACGGGCTTCTTTGGTTATAGCGCAGTGCCGTGGTTTACGCAGCACGGATTCGACGTGCACGGCATATCTAGACAACCCAAAGACATTCCCAATCTCATACACACAAGCGCGAATGTGTGTAGCCTGGAAGAACTCTCAGAAGCATTTGCATTTCACAGGCCAGACATCGTTGTGCATGCTGCAGCGATGTCTTCGCCTGGAGTGTGTGATCGACACCGAGTACGTGCACATGAGGTGAATGTGTTGGCAACGAGCAATGTGTTCTCTGTGTGTGTGGCTACACGCACACCGTTTGTTTTGTTGAGTACAGACTTGGTGTTCGACGGTACAAAAGGCATGTACACAGAGCAAGATGTTGCATTCCCGAACACTGCTTACGGACAGTCAAAACTAGCTGCCGAACGCGTATTACCAAATCAAGAGTTGTGGGATGAATGGAGTGTTTTGCGATGCTCGCTGATGTGGGGCGAAGGACCCGGTTGGTCGCCGGGATTTCCTGGATTTGCTTTTACAGAGGAGGCAATTGATCAAGGAGCTACATTATTTACCGATCAGTTTCGCACGCCGATTCATGTTCACGATGTGTGTGCCGCAATACTAGCAGTGACACAACTGCGCAAGTACGGCACAGTGTTTCATTGTGGAGGACCGGAACGTATCAACCGTTTTGATTTTGTTCAGCGATATGCATCGCAACAAGGTCTGGATACCTCACACATTCAAGCAGGTAATATGCGAGATGTACCAGAATACACAACCGTGGTTGAGGATGTTTCACTAGATTCAACTCTTTTGCAGGAGACTACAGATTGGCAACCGCGACAGCTTCCATAAAACACAAAATTCGCAAAGAAATACTGCTAAAACGCAGTCAACTCTCCACCTCGGATCACACAGAGAAGAGTGATGCAATTGTACAGCGACTACGACGATTTGTAGATACGCTCTCACCCCGCATTGTTCATTCATATATCCCAATGCGTGGAGAGGTTGATGTGCTGCCTTTGTTGGTTGAAACGGCCGCATTGGCAGATCGAACATTGTATGTTCCGCATGTTGTCGACGCACAGCCCGATTCAATGCTTCACGCTGAAGTCAGCAACGAAGTAATCTACAAAAAGGGTGTATTGTCTACACCGACCATCACAAAGCCTATTGATGTCATTTCTGCGCAAGATCTTGCAATGCGAATGAAGCCAACTGACGTTGTACTGGTTCCGTTGGTCGCATTTGACGAAACAGGGTACAGGTTGGGGTATGGTGGCGGATTCTATGACAGCTTTTTGCGGCAGGTTCACTGTATGAAAGTTGGAGTTGCATTTGACCTACAAGGTGTAGATGCCGTTCCGCGCGAAGTACATGACATTCGTCTTGATACCATTGTTACAGAGAGCCATGTGCATCGATGTCTACCGTTAATCTAACTGCACTGTGTGCTCTGTCATGCCAACTTGCGAGTGCGTGAGTGAGATAGTGGCGCAGCGTTTGGCCACTCGGATCAAGCTCTTTGCTACTCTTTACAACAATCGTCTTTCTGAAATATCCCTGAAGCTTTTCTACTGAAGGCGTTGAAGGTCCTTGCACCACAAAGTCTTGTCTGTCTTTCGGTAGAAAGGAGGCAAACATTTGAGCGTGCTGTTCAACTTGTAGCGATTCTTTGCTCCGTAACTCAATTCTCGTAAACCTGAAAAAGGGTGGGAATTGCAGTTGTTTGCGTTCCATCAACTCGTCACTATAAAACAGTTCATAGTTTTGCTCTGCCGTGGCAATGAGTGCATGGTGTCGAGGGGAGCGAGTTTGAATAACCACTTTTCCGTGTATATGAGAAGATCTTCCAGCTCTGCCAGCTACCTGCGTCATGAGTTGGAACGTGCGTTCGTTGGCACGAAAGTCAGATAAGTGTAGTTGAACATCAGCATTGACTACAGCTGCCAAGCCAACATGCTCAAAGTCCAGCCCCCGTGCAACCATTTGGGTGCCAACGAGAATATCAATCTCACCTTGTTTAAACTTTTCAAGTAGAATTCGATGTGCACCTTTCTTGCGAGTAGTATCTAAATCCATGCGTTCAACTACGGCTTTTGGGAACTTCTCTCGCAACTCATCAAGCATTTCCATTTCAACCTTTTGCGTCCCTGTACCAGTTTGTTTCAGGGAGTTTGAGCCGCATTTTTCACAAGCAGTTTCCGTCCTGCGCCGGTAGTCGCAGTAGTGACAACGCATGGTGCCTGTCGTTTTGTGAACGGTGAGTGCAACGCTGCACGCGGGGCACTCGGGAACATGTCCACAGGCAATACATTCTAACTTGCTCGCATATCCGCGACGATTGTGCAGCACAATTGCATGCTGATTGTTGGCAAGCGCTTGCTCCAATAGTTGCAGCAGCCGCGTTGAGAACTGCCCGTGCATCTCGTTGCGTTGAACTTCTTCTGCTGGATTCACGAGTTCAACTGACGGCATGTGGGCACCGTCGGCCCGGTGCAGAATCTCAAGCAAATGGTATTTGCCAGTGTGAGCGTTAAACATACTCTCCATTGAAGGAGTTGCCGACCCCAATACAACGGGGCAATGTAGCATTGCGGCACGCACGACAGCACTGTCGCGTGCATGGTAGCGCGGTGCGGGATGGTCCTGTTTGTAGCTCGGTTCATGTTCTTCGTCTACGATTATCACACCAATATTTGGCAGCGGTGCAAACAATGCCGATCGCGCGCCAATAACAATTCCCAAATCGCCGCGCTTTGCTTTGTACCATGTAGATACACGCTCACTCTCAGTCATATTGGAGTGAAAAATGCCAACCTCCGTTTCAAAGACACTCGTGAATCTGTCGATCATTTGTGGCGTCAGAGAAATCTCTGGGACTAGCACGAGAGCTTGCTTATTCTTTAGCAACACTTCCTTGATAACCTGCATATACACCAGAGTCTTGCCACTGCCGGTAACACCATGTACTAGGAATGACTTGAATTGCGGATTGTGCACAAATGGCGTGATTTTGTCAACGGCATGTTGCTGTTCCACAGTCAGGGTTGCATCCTTTTCTCCTTCTCGGTGCAGCGTTGATTGCACTTCGATTTGACGATAAGGGACATGACAAAACGCTACAACACTCTTCTTTTCCAATGCTTGTAACACACTGGTTGGCACTCCAAGGGTTGCTAGGTGGGCACACGGTAACGCTCTCTTGTGCGACGTGGCCTTGTGTTCAATGAGTACATCAATGGCGTTCAATTGCTGAACTGCACGACTCGGAATCAAATCTGGGTTGTTTTCCAATTCCGCAACAGATATGCTTAAAAACGCGCATTTTTGTACGCGTTCTTTGATGCTCTTTTTGCGAGAGTTAGACATCCGAATAATGCCAGCATCGTGCAAGGACAGCAGTGAAGCGGTTGGAGAAGCTACTCGTAGGGCTTTTTTGAGATGTTGAAGTGTACACTCATTTTTGTGCTGCATCAAGAACTCTACGATCTCTGCTTGCCGTTTAGCCCGCGAGCGAAGAATTTCTATGTCGCCTAGTGAGAGGTTCCGAATCAATTCAATTGTAGTAGAGCTCTGCGGAGTCATGCCTTGCGGAAGTGCGCAGCGCAGCGTTTCACCTAAAGAAGCGAGGTAGTATGTACTCATCCACGTTGCGAACGCAAGCATGTGTTCTGAGATTGCAGGTTCGCGATCGACAAGTTCAATCATATCGCGCTCAGAATGCACAGGTGCTACATCATGTGTCTTGACAACAATGCCGATGAGTTCGCGCTTTCCGAATGGAACAACTACGCGTTGACCGGGCGCAACCTCAGCAGTACTCGGCGCAGAATAAGTGAATAGTTGATGTGCCGGAATTGGCAAAGCGACCTGAATGTGTTGCTTGTTGTTCATGCTCATACTGCAAAATACACATGGTCGCGAAACATGGTGCAACACATGCGAGATATGTTCGTTGATGTAAGGGTGCAAACTACCAAGGAGAATGCAGTATGATTCGTTCAACATGTAATCTGTTGTGCAGTGTGTTGTTGTTTGCCGGTTGTACAGATACCGGAAATTCCACTCCACCTACGAGTGAACAGCACAATGCCATACAACCCGTTGCCACATTTGAAACCATTGCACCGCCAGCAGAATCACATGCGACTGCGCAAGCTCTTTCAGAAAACATATCACATGGTCGCAGAACAGTCATCACCGATGTTGTAGCGTCCTGTTCACCAGCCGTCGTTGGCATCAATGTTACCGAAGAAAAGGTCACAAAGCGCCGTCCAAGCATGTATGAGTCGTTCTACGGACGATATCTGTCCGATCCATATCGAAAATACGAAGTAAAGAGTCTGGGCTCGGGCTTTATCATTTCTGCCGATGGATACATCCTCACAAATGAACATGTTGCCGGCGACGCTACCAAAATCGTTGTGACGATGACAGATGGCAGTAGGCATGAGGCTAAGCTTATCGGTGCCGATCCGGTTAGTGATGTTGCAGTTCTCAAAATCGATGGCGACGATTTGCCATATCTAGAATTCGCAGACTCGCGTGACGTTATTCCCGGTGAATGGACCATTGCTTTTGGCAATCCGTTTGGGCTTTTTGATATCAATGCAAAACCGACGATAACAGTCGGTGTTGTGTCCAATACAGATGTTGCATTTATGCAAGAAGGCAAGGTGTACCGCGACATGATTCAGACCGACGCCTCGATCAATCCGGGCAACTCCGGGGGCCCGCTGCTCAACTCGCGCGGCGAGCTGATCGGCGTGAACACGATGATCTACTCGGGCTCCGGGCAGTCGGCCGG
>JAUHYX010000148.1 GCA_030426285.1 bacterium | reverse complement strand
TTCTCAAACAAATGTGGAAGAACTTCTGGGGGAATGCCGACACCGGTATCTCGGAATTCAATACGCACGGCTTTATCGTGTGATACTTCAACTGACACAGTTCCGCCACTCGGAGTAAATTTCACAGCATTGGACAGGATATTGTTGAACACCTGCATGAGCTTTGGTCTGTCTGCCTGAACCCATACCTCTTCATCTTCATGCCCAAGATGCATTTCGAGACTTACAGACTTCTTGTAGGCCAAGAGCTGCATTGTTTCGATGCATTGCATCACGAGTTCACGAATTTCGAACTCAGAAACACTCAAACTCATTTTTCCAGACTCTAACTTCGCAATATCGAGAAGGTCATTTACAAGACCCAACAACGACTCACTGGTCTGACGGATCGATTGCGCAAAATCTCGTACTGTTTCTGGGTCTTCTGACTCACTGCCGGTTTCAAGCATTTCGGCAAGGCCCTTTATTCCTCCAAGCGGCGAGCGCAAGTCATGCGAAACAACCTGCATGACCTTGTCCTTTTGATCCAAGAGTTCGTGCAATTCTCGAATGTGCCCTTCCCTTTCATTGATGAGTCTACGCAGTTGCACCTGATTCTGAATTCGCGAAATGAGCTCAGCACTTTGGAACGGTCGCGTCATGAAATCTGCTCCACCGCTTTCAAACCCTTCTACTTTTACCGGTAGTTCAGCCTTATTTGAAAGGAATATGATGGGGATATCAGCAGTTACTTCATTTTCTTTGAGTGCTCGGCATACGGCAAAACCGGATACATCTTCCAACACAATATCCAACAGAATGACATCTGGTTGATACCTTTGTGCAAGAGAAACGAGTCGTTTTTGGGTTGTAGCTCCAAGAGTCGCAAACCCAGTTGCTTGAAGAAGTTCTGCTTGAATTGCTATAGATTCGTGTGTTTCATCTCCAATCAAAACGACTGAAGGTTTTTGACTTGACATGATGTTCTGTCATATTCTCTGGTACGGACTCCGAGCCCAATATGCACACGCTTCTTACAATTTGCAACGCGCAAAAAAAAAGCACCTACGTTGGTAGGTGCTTTTTCAATTGAGATTTGGCACGAACAATTACTTTTTGATAGCAATTGATTTTCCCTGCATAAAGAGAGCCAAGTAGTCTCGCGAGCCTGCTTTCGAGTCTGTACCAGACATATTGAATCCACCGAATGGATGAACCCCAACAAGTGCACCTGTACACTTGCGATTCAAGTACAAGTTGCCAACATGAAACTCGCGTTCAGCACGGTCGAGTTTTTCCTGATTGTTCGAATACACAGCACCAGTCAAACCGTACTGCGTGCCGTTGGCGATATTCAGTGCATCGTCATAATCTTTGGCCTTAATGATTGCCAACACAGGTCCGAAGATCTCTTCCTGTGCCAGACGAGCTTTTGGCTTGATATCTTTGAACACAGTTGGTTGCAAGTAATACCCATTTCCTTCGGCTTTGCCACCACCGGCGATGAGTTTTCCTTCTTTCTTACCGATTTCCATGTATTCGAGAATCTTCTTGCGTGCACTCTCTGAAACTACCGGCCCCATGAAGTGGTTTTCTTCAGCTGCTCCGACAACAAGCTCTTCTACAAGCGGAGTCAATTTCTCAACAAACTCGTCGTACACTGCTTTGTCTACAATCGCTCTAGAACATGCTGAACACTTTTGGCCTTGGAAGCCAAATGCTGCAGCAACAACACCTTTTGCCGCCTCCTCAACATCAGCTTCAGAATCAACAATAATGGCATCCTTTCCGCCCATTTCAGCCACCACGCGCTTCATCCAAATCTGACCTTCTTGGTGCTGAGCAGCCAGCGCGTTGATACCGAGGCCAACTTCCATTGAACCTGTGAAGGAAATGAAACGAGTCTTTGGATGTTTCACCATGTAGTCGCCAATGACAGATCCAGAACCTACCATGAAGTTGACAACACCAGCCGGGAGTTCCAATTCTTGCAGGATATCTGCAAACAACCACCCCATCATTGGAGTTTCAGATGATGGTTTGAGTAATACAGTATTACCAGCTGCAATTGCGGCGGCTGTCATCCCCACGAGAATTGCGAATGGGAAGTTCCACGGTGGAATAACAACTCCAACACCCAATGGAATGTAACCGTATTTGTTTTCTTCACCTTCGTGCGGCGTGAGTTCTTGAGGTTGAGAATAGCGAATAGCTTCTCTGCCGTAGAACTCCAAAAAGTCAATGGCTTCGCATGTATCTGCATCGGCTTCCAAGAAGTTTTTACCAGCTTCGAGAATCATCCAAGCATTGATTTCCATGCGACGCTTTTTGATAATTTTTGCGGCGTCGAACAAGTATTTGGCACGTTCTGTTGCAGGAACATGTTTCCATGTATCAAAAGCCTTCCAGGCCGCCTTCATTGCCTTTTCAGCATGCGAAGTGTCGCACTTTGAAAACACGGCAATAATTTCGTCGGTGTTCGACGGGTTTACAGAAGTGAGTTTATCCTTCGTTTTTACTTTTTTACCATTGATGAAGTTGGGGCGATCTTTGCCCAATTCTGCTCTGACAGCTTCAATGGCCTTGCGCTGTTTGTTAGCAACACGGGTTTGAGTAAAATCGTAATACTCGAGTGGCCTGTACTCTTTCATATCTACCTAAACGTTTTCGTGAATAATTGTTTTTCGTTAGTTCTTGCTGACTTCGAAACCTGCCTCTGAAATAGACTTATGCAATTCTTCGAAGGAGATGGTTCCCCAAATGCTGAGGAGTTTTTCAGGATTCTCTGTGTCAACTTTCCACTTCTTAACCTGTGGATGAGAGTCGAGAGTTGGCGTTACACCTTTGATGCAACCACCGCAATTGATGTTCGATCGAACTATCAAATCTGGCTTTTTAGCAAATCCAAACATGTGTCCTGCGCTTCATATTTTAGTTGGAATTAACAAAAGTACATATTCCCTAATCAACTCGAAAATCTATCGGAAATTGAGCCGCGCAAGCGCAGACTATTGAGTACAACGGACACGGAACTAAATGCCATTGCGGCTCCAGCGAACATTGGGTTGAGCAGCCATCCAGTGAACGGGTACAACACTCCTGCTGCAAGTGGAATTCCCGCTACATTGTAGGCAAATGCCCAAGCCAAATTTGAGTGTATGACCTTTTTGGTGCGCTTGCCAAGCACGATGGCCTGTGCAATTTTTGCAAGATCAGAGGAAGGGATGATGATACCGGCAGATTCAATTGCAATGTCTGAACCGCGCCCCATCGCAATGCCGACATGAGCTGAGACAAGTGCCGGCGCGTCGTTGATACCGTCGCCTACCATAGCAACACGTTTCTTGGACGCAATCGTTTGAACTACAGTTGCTTTTTCTTCAGGCACAACCTGTGCGTGAAAGATGTCAATGTTGAGTCGCTCGGCTATGTGTTTAACGACTGGTTCGCGATCCCCACTCAGAATCTGAACTTCAATTCCCTGCTCTTGAATCCAATGGATAGCTCGAGTAGTTGTTTCCTTGAGCTCATCTCCTACTTCGAGCACCGCCACCATCTCCTCGTCAATTGCTACAAAGACCAATGTATGCGGTGACTGTTTTTTTGTTTTTTCAAAAACTGAAGTATCAATTCCATACTTCTCCATGAGACTTAAGTTGCCGATCCGAAACTGCACGGAGTTAACAACACTGCTCACACCACTGCCGTGCTCAACATGTAGCTCAATTTCAGGAACCTCTTTAAGGGCGCTACTGCTTTGCTGTAGCTCAGCAAAGTGCGCATGCACGCATTCTGCAATTGGGTGTTCAATTTTTTGTTCAATTGTCGCAATAACTGCTGTTTCAAATGCAGTGAACTCTCGTACGTTGTCCACACCAACAACATTGGGTTTTCCCACAGTAAGAGTTCCGGTTTTGTCAAACACAATGGTCTTCACTGCTGCCAAGTGCTCTAGCGCTTCTGCGTCTCGAATGAGAATTCCTTCCTCGGCTGCTTTGCCCAAGCCCGCGATAAGTGCAGTTGGTGTTGCCAGGCCCAGTGCGCATGGACAAGCAATAACCAACACCGCAATGCCAGTTACAAGAGCAATCTGTCCTCCCATTTGCCCGCCAAGTGCATACCAGAGCGCGGCTGTCACAAGTGCAATAACAAGCACGATAGGAACGAAATACGATGCTATAGTGTCGGCTAGTTTCTGAACCGGCGCTTTGGTCGACTGAGCCCTTCGGATGAATTCCGCTATTTTGGCAATATTGGTTTCATCACCTACACCTGTGACAGTAATGTGTACTGTTCCATTGGTACAGGCAGACCCTGCTACGGCCTTGTCGCCGACTGTTTTTTCGACTGGTATAGACTCACCTGTCAACATGCTTTCGTCTATCCAAGCTGAGCCACTTTCTACTATTCCATCAATTGGTACAACATTGCCCGATTTCACCAGAATCCTGTCACCAACTTGAATATCATCTACCCGAACTTGCGTCACCTGTCCTTGTTCATTCACCAAACTTGCGCTGTTTGGCAATCGTCCCATCAACATCTGAATAGCACCTGATGTGCGTCTGCGGGCATTGTGCTCCAAATACCTCCCTAGCAGCACTAACGCAACAATCACGGCAGCCGATTCAAAGTAGTTGTGCCCCTGAACAAGTGTATCCTCACCGAACAGCATGACGGCAACACTTGCAAAAAATGCTGTTCCAGTTCCCAGAGCCACCAATGTGTCCATATTGGCAGAACCGTGCTTCACCTGCTTCCAAGCATTAACAAAAAATTCACGGCCAAAGCCGAACACCACAACTGCGGTTAGCACTCCTACCAACTCCTGACGCAATGGAAAGTGAGTCACAAACATCGACAGCACAACTATTGGCAGTGTGAGAATCAATGCCCAACCAGTTGGAGTCTTCCAGATCGAAGTGTTGTGCTCGTGGTTCTGATCTTGTTTTTCAACAACTGCGTACCCAGCGTTTTTTACGAGTTGTGAAACTTCAGACTCGATGTCTACATCCGTATTCGCATGCGATACTACTGTTGCCGTGTTTTCTACGAGATTGACTCGTACTTCGCTGACATTGGGAGATTTCTCAATGGCGTGTTCAACCGCTCGTACACAAGCAGCGCAAGTCATGCCATCAATGTTGAATGTCCTAGTTTGTTCTGTCATCGGGTGTTTGTTCTGTGTTTTTTACGTTCTCGAGTATGACTACACAAGACGCGCTGCTATGCACTTCGATTGTGCTGGTTTCTTATCTTGGAAGCGCGATACACGGTGCCAACACAGCTTCAAACATACCGTCTTGTACCAACACATTGGAGTGACGCACAAGCGAGGAAGAACGCAAAGCCCCGGCGACATGGAGAACCGACAAACTTGGGAGAATGCCCGTGAGGTAGAAAAAGGCTGCAACAGCGCGCATGCGTTTGCTTGTGAGCGCAGTCGCTGAAAAATCTATGGCAAGTAAGTCAACAGCGTGTGAAATCTTGTTCAGATTGGCTAGTATCTTGTTGGTTGTAGGAGCATCAAACTGATCGAAAAAGTACTCTGCGATGACAAGTGTTTTCTCAGAACTTTGGCTTGTTGCTGCTACCGAGTTCAGCCATGTGTCTTGGAGCACATCATCACAAATCCAGGTAATCTCATTGTTGTGTTCCAAGTCACGCGAACTGTGAATGTTCTTTTGCGCTCGTTGCAACATGGCAGCGCTCTTTTCAACACAAACAATCTTCCCTCCAAAACGGTGTCGCAACAGAGGCAGATTGTAACCTGGACCACAGCCAAGAACTATGATCTGCGAGTATGCTTGAAGGTCAACATGTTGAAGGGCTGAACGCAACACTCCGTGTTGGCTTCGTCCGAACACGGCTCTACACAATGGAACATACAATGGAGCAAGCGCGTCATAGATGTTCATATGAACAGTCTGACTACAAGCAACGAAATGGGCAACAATGCCAAATCTGCATACATCCGCCGCTTGGATTCCGAAACCGATGTGGACATGAACACTACTACCAGAAGTTGCACGATCACGATTCCAAACAATGCCAGTATAAACGGCTCTATAGAAAGTCCAAAAGCGTTATGCGACACCTGCGGAACATACACATGCGTCCGGAAATAAAGACATACCGACGCAAAAACAAGCCCACCTAGAGATGCAACAAAACGTCGAATTGTCTTGTTGCTATTTGACACCAACACAACATTGCAGCATACTACACCAAACACCACACCTAAAATCCACAAATCGACCAACTGCGGAGCGTAACTATAAGAAAGAACCACCCCAAAGACGCCCAAAGAGTATATACCAGAAACTGTGATTTCTTTTAACAATGGTACTTGTTCGTATATCTGCGTTTTGTTCGTTACAAGCAGGTGAGCGACCACCAACAAACAAATGACTCCGCACATAAAGAGCGTTTTAACAGGAAGCAGAATCAGAGCAGCAACTAGATCCAGACAACTAACAATACAGATTGTCTTGAGAAAAATTGGGCTTGAAACAGTGTATACGGCTGGGTCACTCACACCATCAGCATGCAAACCGTCGTAGTAGTGATCCAGCATATAAATACACCATGTTGCGATACCAACTAAGAAAAACAATTCTGCTGGAGGCTTTGTTGCGGTCGCAGTTGCACAGTATGCCACCAGTGACAGCGTTGCTATCACTGGTGTTATACTGTATTTCGTAAGAAATCTAGCGAAAAGTTCCAGTTGCTCTTCCACCCTTCACACTGTTTACCGAGACAGTACATTGTTGTCGACCACGCACAATCCATCTGACCGTGACTGTGCTATTGCCTGGAATAAATGGAACTTCTACTTGTGCAGGATTGCGTTCCTGTGAGATGAATTGTTCTGTAGGGTAGGTTTCTACAATTCCAGAGACAATACTCTCAGGCCCACTCAATGTCACAACATCTGGTTTGGTGATGCCATTCTCAACATCAACTTGAAGCTTTGTAGGAGTTTGTTGGTTGTTGGCGATAACTGCGGTTACTTCATATAACCCATCTCCAATACTTTCACGTGTAATTGACGCAACTTCAAGTGAAGGCATTATCATGGCTTGTTTTAGTGTAAAAGCCATGTTGCGATGACACTCTTCCATCAACAAAAATCCAGGCGATGCACGCTGATAGTGTTTCACTGTGCCACCAACTTCAACCGTCCCGAATTGAGGGTGATCAACCTCAGTCCAAGCTATGCTCGCTTCGCCGAATAACAATTCATCGTCAAACTGCTCGGATGTCTCAACCGACCCAAACCAATCGTCTTCTTCAGGTACTTCACGATACATATTGTACGGCGTCCACAACTCGTTCACAAAACCGACGATACCTTGCGTTGCATACATCCAATCGGTTTCTCCACCATAAACGCTGTACAGATCTTCATGAGTAATCAAATAACGATAGCCTGGAATCACGCGTTCACCATATTCTCCGAGAAAATCAAACACTGCCAAGTCACCTCTATGTACCTCGTCTATAGAAGCGCCCGGGCCGCGAAGGATCATTCCCCCAGCATTGTGATAGGACTGGCCGCCGATAATATTTGGATGAGCTGCGATAAAATCTGCCACTGCACGCTGTTCTTGGATACTCATGGGATAGCGATCTGAACCGTACTGCAAATAGGCCGGACGCCACAACCATCCAAAATTGCGATTTGGGTCATAGTACCCCGGACCGTCTTCGTTGATGGTACCGTCACCATCATTGTCAATACCTTCAGTCCAAATGATATTGTGCGTTCCTTTCATACCGTCTTCAGCGACGATCATTCGTGTACTATCAAAAGGGTCGATGAGCCAGTACCCGTTTACAGCAGGAACCCTCATTATAGAGATGTGTCCATCACCATTGAGGTCGTCTGGACCGTCTTCATCGAGTGCTCCATCACCGTCATCGTCACGCGGGATTTGTCCTGTTCGAGGCGAGTGAGGGTTGTTAGGATCGTGAATAAAGCTGTCACGACTGTCTGGACTCTGTGTCGGAATGATGTAGAATGTTCTGGTGTCGACGAGCTTCGTAATCACATCGTTCTTGCCATACATTTCGAGCAAATACCAGGCCGTGTATAAAGCAACTTCGGCACTTTGGACTTCGTTGGCGTGAATATTAGCATCGATATACATAGCGGGTTTCTGATCATGAGAACCTGTTTGCGGATTCGTGATAGTCACGCACCAAATATCCTTTCCCTGAAAGCTCTTGCCGATGCTTTCCAGCGTACAGATGTTGCCATACGCACTGTGCAGTTTCTGGAGAATCTCGGTGATTCCGGCATGATCGTAATACCGATCCCAAGAAATGTCGACTACCGGTTGTTGTGGACTTCCCAATCCAGCCAATGCACCTTTTACATCGGATGCATTAGTGCGCGATGGCAGGATCAAAAAACCGAGAAGTAGGGCTGCGCAGAGTTGTTTGAATGTCCGTTTCATTATCTGCCTCCCGACATAGAAATTGTTACAGCTGCGCTGCCAAACGAAGGTGAGAAGATGTCAACATTCAATTCTCCCCCTCCTTTCACGATCCACTCATAGTCTCTTGATGAGCCGCCAGTGATAGGTTGGCCATCGACTGTTTTTTTCACTCCCTGCACAATTTCCATACCGGAGTCTGTGCCAAGAGTGAGGACTATACTTTTATGCATTTTTACTCGGCTACCAACTGTGGTATGACTAGGTAGCGTTCCATTGTTGTGAAGTGTCAGACGCACGCGGTACATTCCAGCACCTAAATTCTGAACCGAATGAGTCACTTCTACTCTTGGCATGAGTTCACAAAACTCGCGTATCAAGGTATAGTGTTTTTCAGTTGCAGCATTAATCGAGTCTACTGGCGCATTGCGAAGGGACCATTCATTGATTCCGCCTATTTCTACCGGTTCATGGAAAAACGGGTGTTCGATAGGTGTCCACTTGTACACGCTTTCAGGTTCATACTCCCTCAGCCAGCGAGAGCCGAGGATGAGAGGGTCTTGAGTCTTCTCTTTTGTTGAGTCTTTCGCCAGTGCCGGAAACACATAGGCCGGCGCTTGCATAGTGACTGGTCCCACGCCGTATGCCAACCAAGATCCGAGGTCGCCAGATGGACTACCCGGATTGGTATAAGGATTGACTGACGCAAGTGCACCTCTGACAGCTTCGTAGGCGGCGCTGTCTGTTGAGAGAATATTTGATCCTCGTGGATTGCGTTTGGCAACAACATTCCAATTTGAGACAATATTGTCGTATGTGCCGAGTACATATGCAGCAATGATATTGGGCCTTGAAAACACCTTGTCAGTAAACTGCCTGAGTTCGGTAGCGGTCATAGACCACGCCCCTGCATATTCTTGATAGGCGGGGTAGTTGTGAGGGTTGTTTGTGTTGAGATTGATTG
>JAUHYX010000147.1 GCA_030426285.1 bacterium | reverse complement strand
TTGGTGGTCAGGATCCGGGTCTGCGCAATAGGGGAGAAGGGCTTGTGCACCAGCCTCACCGAGTCTGATAAGCGTATCTCCAGCCAGGTTGCGAATTTCAATGTTTTGATGTCGAATCAACGGAGCAACTTGTTGAGCTTTGAAAGCCGCATTCTCTGAGGAGGAGGCTAGCCCTTGGGCACACATGTCTCGCACACCTTTGTCGCCATCGGACATGCCCATGACCATCGTTTCAACAACCTCAGGATTGTCTAGTGCATGTTGTTCAATCAAAGCTTCTGCGGATTCGCGCCGAACACGGGCATCATCAGAGGTAAGAATAGCGGAAAGTAATTCTTCCAATTTCATACGAATCTCATATTAGTGCAACAAAGAAGAACGGTTCTTTGTGCAAATGGTACTCTAATAGGTGTGTCTCTCAGCAAATGATAACCAAACGAATGCTCTAAGTCAAGAATAGATGTCATGTATCTGCAGATTCTGACCGAACAACCTCGCCATCACTAAAAAAACGGATGTTTGACATTGGTTTTGACAGCTCAGTAAATGCACCGTCAACCGATATATGTGTTTTTTCAGTCACATCACCTGTAACTGTTACGGTACCGTGCATTTTTTGTACCGCTTCTTTCATTTGTTCCAAGGCCATCTTCTTAATGGAAAGCTGTTTTGCGAGAATGGCATGTTGTTGTTTGAGTTCGTCCAACTTTGGAACTTTTTGACCTATGAGGTTCTTTTGAACCAAGGCACGTACAAGCGTTTCAATAGCTTGTTTGACCTTGTTTGTGTATCCTTCTTGTTCAGCAATGTTGTGTTTCAACAACTGCATCTTGCGGAGTAAAATCTTGCGATCTCCAGCTCGCAGTACCAGCCTCAACGAAGAGCCAAAAGAAAACCCTTTGTAAATCTTGATATGTTCATGTGCGTTCAACTCACCCCCGCGAGCAGCACACTTTTCTCCAGTGATACTACCTCCTGCGGTCAATTCAGATCGCTCGAGGTCGAGATCCACGGTGATGTCACGAAAGGACATAAAGTCAGACTCTAAAGAGCTGCGAATATGAATGTTATCGAGGCTGTACACATTGCAACCCAACACGCGGTCTTCAAACGTAATTTTTCCCAGTGCAATGATGTCGGCTCGGCGAACTTGCCCCTTAAAGGTGGCGTTGCCTTTGATCTTCAATGCGTTGCCTTCGAGACTTATGTCTTTCTCGAATACAACATCACCGTTGTACTCAAATTGCTTGACTTCCGTACTCTCTATCGTGACACATTCATCTTTGCCACGGGCGTCAAAATTCTGACCCAGAAATTCTTCTATTTGATCTTCTGTGAGGCCTTCGCCTTTGACTACTTCTTCGTCTTTTTGGTCTGACATTCCTTTGTCCTACTATTCGATGCTGCTCTATGATAATACGAACACTAGACTACTTAGTCTTCGTCTTCGTTCATCAAATTGTGCCCGTCAAACAATGATCTATCTAAATTGAGGAGCACAACCAACCTGTCTTCCATTTTTACAACTGAGTCGATATACGCATTGTCGACACTTGTTGCAGATTGTGGAGGCGGTGTTAGTAGGGATTCGGAGACACTCAATACATCATTGACTTGATCTACAATAAACCCTACGGTTTTTCCTTTGACCTCAACCACAACGATGCGGCTGTCTTCAGATTGTTCCACCTCTGGCATGTACAAACGCTCGCGCATTGAGACGATAGGAATGACTTTGCCGCGGATGTTTATGACGCCAATCACGTAGTTGGGAGAATTTGGCACTCTCGTTATTCGCTGAATGCGGATAATTTCATGGACGTGCAGGATATCAATGCCAAAGTCTTCCGATCCAAGTCTAAATGTCACAAGCTGTACAACGTCGTCATGCAGTACTGCTGCGCCGTTATTGACACTTCCGCTTGTCACAACTTCTTTCACTGACATATGCTGTTCCTCCGCTGTGGAATAATCTCAATTCTGTGAATCTACTCATGAAACTGTTTTATTGGAAGGTTTTATTCCTAATTGTTCCAATCTGTATCGCAGCTTCGCTCGTGAAATACCGAGCACTTTGGCTGCTTTTAGCTGATTTCCGTCTGTAATCGCCAAGGTTTGCAAAATTAGGTCTTTTACTACCTCGCTAAGTGTAGCACCTTCGGAACTCACCTTTAGTTTGTGCTCGCCTGGCTGCAGAGGTAAATCGTCAACCGAAATTCTGGCCGAGCTGCTTTGCATTGGCTTTAAGAAACTCAGCGAAGACTTACTGATTACTGTGTCAACCTCAAGAAGTGAAACACGCTCTATAACATTGCGCAGCTCACGCACATTGCCTTTCCATTCATACGAGGTTAAAATCTCAACTGCTTCCGGGGTAAAACCAGTGATTTCTTTGCCAAATTTTTTGCTGAATTCCTGCACGAATGAGCTCGCCATTGTCATCACGTCACCCGGTCGCTCGCGCAGGGGAGGGAGATTAATTGTACCGACGTTAAGTCTGTAGTACAGGTCTTCGCGAAACTTTCCTTCTTCAATCAGCTCTTCGAGATTGCGATTTGTTGCTGCAATGATTCGTACATCACAACTCACTTCTTTTGTGCCACCCAGACGATAAAACTTTTTGTCTTGCAATACGCGGAGCAGTTTTACTTGCATCTCCATGCTGAGTTCGCCGACTTCATCGAGGTGGAGAGTTCCACGGTGAGCCATTTCAAAGCGCCCTTGTTTCACCTTTTCGGTTGCACCCGTAAAGGCTCCTTTTTCATAACCAAAGAGCTCGTTCTCAGCTAAGTCCTTTGGAATGGCACCGCAGTTCACAGATACAAACGGCCCCTGTTTGCGGGGCGAAAGATCATGAACGTATTTCGCCATGAGTTCCTTGCCCGTTCCCGTTTCACCAAGGATTAGGACTGTTGTGTCGTCACTGCGCGAGAGCATTTCAGCCATCTTGAGAGCCGCTTGCATGGGCTCGCTCTCAGCAATAATCTCGCCAGCAGCTGCATTGGTTTCTAATTGCTCTTGCAGAATGTTGACTTTGCGCCGCAAATCAAAGTTTGTGAGGGCTCGTTCAACAGAGACTTCCAGTTGCTCCAAGTCCAACGGTTTGATGATAAAGTCTTCGGCACCGAGCTTAACGGCACGCACAGCCATCTTTACATCTGAGAATGCCGTCATCATAATGACAGGAGTGGGGAAGTTCTTTTCTTTTAAGAGCTCGAGCACGTCTAATCCATTCATTTCACCCAAGAACACATCGAGCAAAATCAAGTCGGGGTGCACACTTTCCAAATCCTCCAATGCTTTCTCACAGTCGGTGTAGCTAACCACCTTGGAGTACAGTGAGGCTAAAATGCCATTAACCGAATTATTCACCAACGGATCATCGTCGATGATCATAATCGTGTATTTCTTTTTTGCCATTTCTCTTCTCTTTAGTGCCGGGTGTGATGTACCGGAAGCTTAACGTAAAAAGTTGTACCCACATTTACAACACTTTCTACATCTATCATGCCGGCGTGCTCGTGAATGATGCGCTGTGAAATGGGCAAACCTAGACCTGTTCCGTCGGCCTTCTGCGTATAGAATGGTGTGAAAATACGCGGCAATACGTCTTCTGGAATGCCTTGACCAGAGTCAGCAATCGCTATGGTTGCGAGATGTCCGTCGCCCCGAGCTGTGGATTCTATGTATTACTTGACTTCAATAGTACCGCGCGACTTTATAGAGTCAGCGGCATTTGTCAGCAAGTTAATGAGTACTTGCTGAATCTGTTGCAAGTCTATATGCACAAGTGGGAGGTTCTCCTCTAGGTGCAACGTAACATCAATTGCCTTGCGTTTAATTGCCGCACTGCTCATTTCGACACTTTGCCTAATAACACTGTTAAGGTTTTCTCGCTTTGTTATCGGAGAGGTCGAACGAGAAAAATTAAGGGTAGATTCCACGATATGCGAAATTCTGTCAACTCCTTGCAAGGCGGTACTTATATACTGGCCTACCTCTTGGTCTTCTGCGAATCTGCGTTGCAAGAATTGCAAATTTAAGTTTGTGGCTGCCAATGGATTGCGTATTTCATGTGCTATTCCGGCCGACAATTGGCCGAGTAAAACGAGTTTGTCTGCCTGTACCAATCTGTCGGTTAGGTCTCGTTGTTCACTAACATCACGCGCGATAGCCTGTATGAGGCGTTGTTCACCATAGTCAACAAAACGGGCGCTTACTTCTAGCATGACAGCCGAATCATCGCCGCGCGGTAGCGAGAGTTCGGAAAGTATGGTGGGGGATGCCGACTTTGCTAGCAGCTTGAAAATTCTTCTGAACTGTGGGAGCGATGTACCAATGAGTTCTGTGGGGTTTACCTGCAAGAGCAAACCAGCTTGCGGATTTGCGTCCAGAATACTCCAAGTGTCAGGTTGAACAACTAGGATCGCATCGGCAGCATTGTCAAAGAAAGACTGATACCATGCCAACTGCTTTTGTAGTTTTTCAACCGTTTCGTTGCTCGTTGCTTGTTGCATTGTCGATTAGTCTATTCTACCCGAAGGTTTCGAACTCTTTGCGGGAGCTGGAGTCAATGGCTGACTCGACTTGTCAATAGGGCGCGGTTGACTCGTATCGTTCGGATTCACGGACTCTGGGGGCTTTGTTGATGTCGAATCATTCTTTCGCAATCGCCAATCAAACGTGGACGATTCCTCTTCATTGGTCGGATTTACTCTATTGGCAGTCTTCGGGTCAAACATGTTTCTGTTCTGATTCTGCTGTGGTGGTTCTCCTGTTGTTCGGTCTTTTTCACTCGGAGCGGGAACGAGGTCTTCGTCTTCTCCTGTGTTTCCAGCCAGTGCGAACCGTACACTTGTGCTCACTTCTTCTGCATACTCCGAGTCTGGATAGCGTTCAATCAAAATCTTGTAATACGCCAAGGCCGAGTCGTTGAGGTGTAAATCTTGCTCGTAAATCCAGCCAATATGATACAAGGCGCGCGGTGCGTATTCGTCGTCGGGCCACGTCAAATACAAATGCTTGAAAGTCTGCAATGCCCATTCATACTCTTCTGTTGCTTGCAATCTTCTGCCACTTGAAAAACTCTCTGCAACGGAGTCTATGACGCCGGCCTCAGTATAGCCGAGAGCTCTTCGAGCCAAGTCTCCATGCGGTGTGAGTGGATAGCCAGAAAACAATTGTTGATAGATTGCCATCTGTTGCGCAGAGCCAGGTTCAAACATACGCGACAGGGCGT
Organism: bacterium; assembly: GCA_030426285.1. GTDB lineage: Bacteria > Bacteroidota > Ignavibacteria > Kapaibacteriales > UBA7675 > JAUHYX01. The sequence continues at coordinate 4,153 of JAUHYX010000147.1, read as the reverse complement.
ATAGGTAGTGTGCGCGATCTTCATTGTTTTCCGGACAAACACTTGAAGAATAGCTGTAGTACACTTGGGCCGAATCTCGGTTGCCAAGCTTTTCATGTGTCCTTCCCAACTCAAACAACGACTCTGCAACAGTTGCTCGCAGCGAATCTGTTCCTTCGCCTTGCAACATGGATTGCAGAATTGGTTGAACGAATGTCGACTTTTCTTCCCATGTATTTAACAATCTGAAATACCGACCTGCGGTGACATTGACAGGGGAACGCACGACTTTCGCTTTGGCAAATTGCTTTCGTGCTTCGGTGTAATCACCGCGTTCGAATGCATCCATACCTAGCTCGTAGGCCACAACGCTCAACGGTCCAGAGCCAATATGTGCTGTGTCTGAATGCACAAAGTCTTTCGAATTGAGCACACGTAATGAATCTTTGCGTAGATTTCGCTTTAACATTTCTGGCCCAATCCCCGTCGAATTGTACTCTGCAACTCTCTCGAGTGAGTCGAGTTCATGTTCTAGTTGATTGTGTTCCAGACGCCGTGCATTGATTTGCAACGCGATAATATGATCTTCCCAATCTTCATAATTGCCATTGTCTCGCAGCTCTTCAAACGCATTTTCACTTTCATCCCATGACTGCAGGTATGCAAGGCAAGAAGCGATATACAGTTGTGCATTGGCTTTGGTGAGCAGGTCTGGTGAAAACTCTAAGACAGACTGAAACTCTGTCAGTGCGCGATCAAAGATTCCACGTCTGTACAGTATGGCTCCAATCTCAAATTGCCAACTCGCTTGCAATTCAGCATCGTCCGACTGTGCAATTGCACGGCGATACGGTTTTAGTGCTTCTTCGAGATTGTTGTTGTAGAGCGCGTATTCTGCTTGAATGCGGAAAGCTTCTGACAGTACTTCGAAATTTTCCAATCCCCAGGCAACATCCACGGTTTTTGACAACGTGTTTTCTGCCGCGGAATACTTTTCCTGCATCAAATAATTCTTCGCTAGCAGTAAATGTGCTTCTGGCGAAAATTCATCTGTTGGGAATTGTTGAATGAGTTCTTGACACTTGATTTGCGAGCTCAGCCACTCAGAGCGGTAGAAGTACGCTTTAGCCATGAGCAACAACGAACCTGAAACATAGTCGGAATCAGGTGCATTTGCTAAAATTTTGGAGCCCTTGATGAGTACTGAGTCAACTTTCGTTTTGACCGGACGCAGCTGCTGAGGTTTGATGATATATTCTTCCAAGAAGGCTGGTCTTGCTTTCAGGTATTGTGTCTCCTCAACCAGTGTTGATCGTTCTACAGCCAACATGCGCGGGCTGCGCTTGAGTTTTTCGTCCTGAAACTCGAATTCATCCTCAGCATCTAGTATCAGCCTGTTCGCATTGTAATATGTATTGAAATACGTTACGAAGTTCCGCGGCGCGAAGACACCACATCCAGCAAGCAATAGGGTCGTTGCAAGGAGGAGGGAATATGCAGTTGTAGTTGTTTTCATCAGGGCAATCTCGCCATTTCTATCCATGTTGTGCAAGTCACTTTCTAAGACATTTGATCGCGTGGTAGAGCCAACCAGGTATCAAAGACGGCTGTTTGCTCGGCACTTGGCGATGCCACACGTGAAAGGGAGTACTTCTTCTTGACCATTGGCTGCAGACTGGTTGTGTACGTTGAACCGTCACATCCCAAGAGAACCTCTACACAAGCTGTTTTTGAGGCGGCTTCAGCCATAAGTGCATTCCAGTGCTTTTCTGAAGTAACGCGCTGGTTGTTTACGGCGAGCAATTCATCGTCAACCCCAATTCCAGCTATGGCTGCAGGAGATTCATCCATTGAGGCAGCTACAGTGAGTTTGCCGTTTTCTTCTTTGACAGCGAGACCCGTAAATGCGTCCATCAATTTTGGCATCATTGCGTGACTGTCGCTCAAGTCATCCTTCTTCTTTGATTCTTCAACACTCCATTCTAATCCTGCGCGGTGCAAGACGTCCTTGTATGGGAGTTCTGATGTAGCATGCAACCATTTGCTGAGGGCAGCAGAGCAAGTTTCTCCACCAATTTCAGCTACATAGGCTAAGAATTCATCCTCTTGCAATCCCTGCGAAGGACTGTTTTGGTAGTGTTGCCAGCACAGGTGCAGTACATCCTCTAGGCTCTTCTCACATGAGGTTTCTGCAATAATGAGGATGTCGAGCAGCCAAAAAATGATACCTCCCTTCAGGTAGTAGGAAGGGAATCGGTTACGGCTGTCAGGAGTCGCCAAATACAGTTTTGTCCAGGCCAAGAAGCTCGAATCTTTGATATGCATTTGCAGGCGACCAGGGGTTTTTAGAAGCGCGTCCAAATGATTCTCAGAGAGAATTTCTAAATAGCGATCCTGCGTGTAGAACCCACAGCGATAGGTGAGCAGATCGTCAAAGTACGAGGTTACTCCTTCGGCGAGCCACAACATACTCGTGTAATTTTCACGGTTGTAGTCGAAAGGTCCTAGCTCAACAGGTCGAATGCGCTTAACATTCCAAGTGTGAAAAAATTCATGACAGAGCAAAGACAACAATTGTTCCTGGTCTTTCTTGCTGCCTGCTAGATAGCTGTCTCACATATTCACTGAGCTTTTGGCATGCTCTAGGCCGCCGCGCATGCCTGGGTACAATTGTAGAATAAACACATATCTGTCATACGGAAGCCCGCCCCAAAACTCGCTTTCTACCGTCACAATGTGCTGCAATTTTTCATTCAACCATTCAGTATCGAACTCTCCGTACCCGGCAATAGCGACTTCGTGGGGAATATCATTGACCACAAATGTGTGGAGTTTGTGGTTGCCGATTTCGATGGGAGAGTCTACAAGTATGTCGTAGTTCAAAGCGCCGTACATGCCAGGTTTGCCTTGTCTATCCACAGTCGTTGCGGAGAGTTGCGTTGCACAGTGTTGCCAGTCCATGTCTTCAAAATCGAGGTCTACATGGTGAATCTTGTCCTGCAAACCTTCTACTTGCGGAAGAATTGTACCTGGCATTATGAATGCATGTGCCCGGTTGACATGACTTGTCCTCACAGTCCGGTCGTGGGCAAACACAACGAATTTGATGGTGACCATCTCGTCCGACTCAAATTCAATTGTGTTTTTTGCAGTCCATGCATGCGGTATTATCGTCCCTTTCTCACTCGTAACTACAAGATTGCCGACATGTGAAGAATATTCGCGCAGCTTATAGCTCCCAGGTGTCCATACGGGCCAAGAGACAGTATTTGCACCCAGCCCTGAGAATTTCATCGATACCCACAAGAGGTGCCTCGGTGCTTCGTCAAAACTGATGGAGTATTCAACTTCAGGCGTGCTTCCAAGTAGGTCACTGTCGCACTGTTCGATAGTGTATGTAGGTTTGTCCATTCGATCTGTTCTGGTCATTCAAAAGTCGTTTACAAGCCACAGTACAACGCGGTGGCCATAAGTGTAAAACTACGCAATTCTGCAGCATCATTGAAAATGAATACGCCGGCTCATTTGTTCAGTAAGGATTGTTTGAGAATATTTGTACCGGAGAGCGCTGCAAAGTGGCTCCACAAAAAACAAGCCACAGAGAACGAACAACATATATAGAACACATGGGAAAAAAACTTGTCATTGTTGAGTCGCCAGCTAAAGCCAAGACGATCAACAAATACTTAGGGACTGATTTTAAGGTACTCGCCTCGTACGGTCATATCATGGATTTGGTACCAAAAGAGGGCGCAGTTGATACAGATACTTTTGAGATGAAGTATCAGGTTGTAGACAAAAACAAGAAGCATGTTGACGCAATTGTGAAGGCTGCGAAAGGGGCCGATGCTATATATCTCGCAACTGACCCCGACCGCGAGGGAGAGGCCATTTCTTGGAATGTGTATGAGTATCTGAAAGAAAAAAAGGTGATAGAAGGGGTACCTGTCCATCGCGTTGTGTTTCACGAAATCACCAAGAAGGCAGTTACAGAGGCTATCAATAGTCCACGTGAGTTGGCACAACCACTCATTAATGCTCAACAGGCACGTCGAGCTCTCGACTACTTAGTGGGATTCAACTTGAGCCCTTTATTATGGCGCAAGGTTCAACGAGGGTTGTCTGCCGGCAGAGTGCAGAGCCCAGCGTTGCGATTGATTGTCGAGCGCGAAGC